>CAMBHC010000360.1 GCA_945866285.1 Candidatus Sulfopaludibacter sp. SbA3
CCCAAGCCCCCAAGTCCCCAAGCCCCCAAGCCTCATGATTCAACTTCGCGGCGTCAGCAAGACCGTCCAGAGCGGCGGCCAGCCTCTCACCATTCTTCACCCGCTCGACTTGGATGTGCCCGAGGGCCAGTGCCTGGCGATTGTCGGACCCTCGGGCAGTGGCAAGTCGACGTTGCTGGGACTGATTGCCGGTCTCGATTCCGCCTCGACCGGAACCATTGCGATTGCCGGCAGAGAAATCACGAGCCTCGACGAAGATGCGTTGGCGAGGCTGCGCGGCGAGAAGATCGGGTTCGTCTTCCAGTTCTTCCACCTGGTGCCATCGCTGACGGCTCTCGAGAACATCCAGGTGCCGATGGAAATTGCCGGGCGGCGGGATGCCGCGGCGCGGGCGCAGGAGCTGCTGGACGAGGTGGGCCTGCACGACCGTGGCCACCACTATCCGTCGCAGTTATCGGGCGGCGAGCAGCAGCGCATTGCCATCGCCCGGGCGCTGGCCAACGATCCGCCGCTGATTCTGGCCGACGAACCGACCGGCAACCTCGATAGTTCGAACGGCCGCCACATTCTCGATCTGCTGCTGCAGGTGCGTCACAAGCGAAAGGTGACGCTCGTCATGGTGACGCACGATCTATCTGTTGCCGCAGTCGCGGATGCGCGGCTCGTGTTACGCGACGGGCGCCCGGTCGTCGCAGAGACGACTGCACAGGGAACCACAACTGACGGAGCAACACGGTGAGGTTCGTGCTGTTCATGGCGGTCCGCGAGATGCGGGCCTCCTGGCAGCGCCTGCTGTTCTTCTTTATCTGCATCGCCGTCGGCGTCGGTGCCATTGTGGCGCTGCGGTCGGTGGTCCAGAGCGTCCGCAACACCTTCGCCGGCGAAGCGCGCACGCTGATTAGCGCCGACGCCATCATCACCAGCAATCGTCCGTTCACCACTGAACTGACCGCCACGATCGACAGCCGGCTGGGCGCAGCGAAGGCCGAGAGCATTCGCTCGGTCGAGTTGGCGACCATGACGAAGCCGGCGGACCGCGCCGACGGACGGGCTCGCATGGTTGAACTGCGCGCCGTCGAAGAGGGCTTTCCGTATTACGGCGCGATGCGCCTCTCGGACGGCGTCACCTACAGCCACGAGTTGCTGCGCGGGTTCGGCGTGGTCGTGCGCCCGGAGCTGATGGCGCAGTTGGGCGTGACCGTTGGCGACGCGCTCACCATCGGCTCGCAGCGCTATACCATTCGCGGCGTCATCGAGAGCGAGCCGGGTCGCCGCCTTGGCGCCTTCAGCATGGGGCCGCGGGTCTTCGTCGCCCTGGCCGACCTGGAGCAGTCTGGCCTGATGGGGTTCGGCAGCCGGGCGACCCACCAACGCCTGGTGCGCGTGGCCGATGCGCGTCTCGACGGCCTGGTGACTGACCTGCGCGCCGACTTCAATAATCAGTTCGCCCGCGTGCGGTCATACAAACCCACCACCGATGACATCGGTGAGGAGTTCGCGCGCGCCGAAAATTATTTAAGCCTGGTCGGCCTGGTCATTGTCATTCTCGGCGGCATCGGCGTGTCGAGCGTGACGCGGGTGTTCGTGCAGCAGAAGATGAAGAGCATCGCCGTGCTCAAGTGCGTCGGCGGCCGCTCGTCGCAGCTGCTGGCGGTCTACGTCGCGCAAGTCGCGATGCTCGGGTTGGCGGGCAGCCTGCTTGGGGTCGGGATGGCCGAGTTGGCGATGCGCGCCATTCCGGGCCTGCTCGCCGGCGCCACGACCGGTGTGGACATTATCTATGTGTTGACCCTGCCGGCGATTGTGCAGGGCGTGGGTATCGGCCTGCTGGTGTCGCTGCTGTTCTCACTGGTGCCGTTGCTCGAGGTCCGGCACGTGAAGCCGTCGTTGCTGTTACGCGATGAGGCGCGTAGCCGGCGCCCGGACGCGCTCCAAATCGTGGTGACGCTGTTCGTCATGACGGCACTGGTGGCCTTGACCGTGTGGCAGGCCGGCAACTGGCGGGTGGGGCTCGTGGTGGCGGCTGGTTTCGCCGGAACGGCGCTGCTGCTGCACTTCGCGGGCATCCTGGTGATCAAGCTGATCGCGCCGTTGGCGCGATCGCGGTCCTTCGCGCTGCGCCACGCGGTGCTGCAACTGAGCCGGCCGGGCAGCCAGATGCGCATCGTCCTGCTGGCCGTCGGGCTGGGGAGCTTTTTCATCATCGGCGTGCGGTCGTTGCAGCAGAACCTGGTGGACCAGTTCGCTGTGAACGTGTCAGCCGAGTCGCCGGACATGTTCCTGCTGGATATCCAGAGTGACCAGGTGGAACGGGTGCGGTCGGCCATTGCCGCCAACCAGGAAGCGGGAGCTTCCGCGCCGCGGTTGTTGCCGGTACTCCGCGCGCGGGTGGTCGGCGTCCAGGGCAAGGAATTGAATCTCGAGAACTACGAGGACGTGCGGGGGCGTGGGTCGTTGGGACGCGAATACACCATCACCTACCGCCAGACTCTCGAGCCGAACGAGCAAATCGTGGCCGGCACGCTCTGGGAGCCGACGCCGTCGGCGGTGGGCGAGGTGTCGGTGGAGCAGTCCATCGGCGAGCAGTTCAAGATCAACCTGGGCGACACCATTCGGTTTGATGTGCTCGGCCGCGTCATCGAGGCGCGAGTCACCAGCATGCGACTGGTGGAGTGGGCGGATAGCCGCGCCGGCGGCTTCATGTTTGTCTTCCGGCCTGGTGTCCTCGAGCAGGCGCCGCACAGCTTCGTCGGCTTCCTGCGTGGGCCGCAGGAGACGGCGGCCAGAAGCCGCCTGCAGACGGCGCTCGTGGACGCGGCGCCCAATGTTTCGGTGATCGACGGCCGTGAGATTCTCGCCACTATTAAGTCGGTGGTCGACAACGTGACGCTGGCGGTGACGGTCGTCGGTTCGCTGGTGGTGTTCAGCGGCCTCCTGATTCTGATCGGCGCGGTGGCCATGACGAAGTTCCGGCGGGTCTATGAAGCCGCGATCTTCAAGACGCTGGGCGCCACGCGGCCGCTGATCGCGGCTGTCCTCGTTATCGAGTACGGCCTGCTCGGCCTGCTGGCCGGCGGGATCGGTGCGGTCGGCGCAGTAGGGCTGTCGTGGGCGATCAGCCGGTATGCGCTCGATATCCCATTCAAGCCGTTGTTGGGGATGAGCGCGATTGGCGTGGCGGTGACCGCCGTCCTGGTGGCGGCCATCGGCGTGATCTCGAGTTGGGAAGTCCTGCAGCGCAAGCCGCTCTTGACCCTCCGCGCCGAATAGGCCTCCGTGTCGCGGAGGCCTGCAGCGCAATCCGCCTAGCGGCGGAT
>CAMBHC010000361.1 GCA_945866285.1 Candidatus Sulfopaludibacter sp. SbA3
CGACTCGTCATCCAGGTAGGCGAGAATGCCGCGCGTGACATAGATGTAGCCACCCGGCAACGCGAAGGCGTTGATCGCGGGATTGTCGACAATGGTGAAGGTCCAGGGGAGGTTGGGGCGATGCGAGACGCGCGCCAGTTCCTGGCCAATCTCCGTGACATAGGCCTGCAGCTTGGGATCGTCGTAGACCCCCATCTCGCGTCGAATCTCGAGGTCCTGCTGTTGCCCGATGGCCAGTTCTTCGGCCTCGCTGAGCAACGACATCTGGCTCTTGCCCGTCACCGGATTGGTGGCGCAAGCCGTCGTCGCCAGCAGCAGGGCCACAAGAAGGAAGCAGGTTCCTTTCCTCATGCTCATGGGACTGCAACCCCCGTACCAACGTGGAATGTCACGCTTTTAGGACTCCCGGCGTGGAGCAGCGATCAGGTTGGTGGCGAGGACGATCGCAAAGATGGCGACGGCCGGCGCAAGGGTCCAGGGAAACCTGGCAACGGCGTTGTAGTTTCCCGCTTCGGCGAGCATGGTTCCCCAACTCGCAACCGGATCAGGAAACCCCAGTCCCACGAACGACAGCGTGGCCTCCGCGAGAATGAAGCCGGGCAGCAACAAAGTGGCTTGAACGATGAGGTGTCCCGAACACGCGGGAATCAGGTGATGCACGAGGATGCGCGCCTGCCCTGCGCCGAGCGAGCGGGCCGCCTGCACGTACTCGCGATCGCGTTCGGCCGCGACGATGGCCCGCACGCCCTTGGCGACGAAGGGCCAGCCGACCGCGACGAAGATGCCGGACACCAGGAGAAAGACCGTGGACGAGGGCAGCACGAGTGGCAGCACGGCGCGCAATACCAGCACGACGTAGATCACCGGCAGAATCAGCACGAAGTCGGCGAGCCGCATGACGGCCTCGTCGACCCAGCCGCCGCGCAGTCCCGCCCAGGCACCCGCCAGCGCGCCGATCACGACGGCGCCAAGCGTCGCGAACAACGCGAGGCCGACCGAAGTGCGAGCGCCGTAGAGCAGGCGCGACAGGACATCGCGGCCAAAGTTGTCGGCACCCAGCAAGAAGACCGGCTGGTCGACAGAACCACCGAACCACGGCAAAGGAACGGAGCGCGTCTGGTCGGCTTCGAAGCGCTGTTCGAGGCGATCGGCCAGGACGATGGGGTGCACGGCCGGCGCGAGTCCGTCGAGGTAAGGCCGCATGGGTGGCGCGTGCAGGAAATCGCGAAAGCCCTGGCCGGCGGGGTACGGTGCGAGCCACGGCGCGGCCAGCGACAACGCCGTGAGGACGGCCACGAACAGCGCGGCGCGACGAGTCACCGGGTCGCCTCCGGTCGCAGCCGTGGATCGGCGAACGCCAGCAGCACATCGGCCAGCAGCGTCCCCGCGGCGAGGAAGAACGCGCCGCTGGCGGCGCATCCCGCCACCAGATACAAGTCACGTGCCTTGAGAGCGTCGTACATCAGGCGGCCGAGGCCCGGCCACGATGTCACCACTTCAACCACGAACGACCCGCTGAACAGGGCGCCGATCATGACGCCGTACAGGCCGAGGACCGAGTGCAGGGAGACCGGCCACGCATGGCGAATCACGGACTGCATTTGACCCAGGCCACGGGCCCGGCTGGCCGCCACAAACGGCTCGTGAACCACCTTCTCGATGGCCTGTGATTGCAGCCGCTCGAGGGTGGCGGCCAGCGGCAGCGCCAGCGCCAGCGCTGGAATCGGGAGGTGCCTGGCGAGGTCGGCCAGCCACTGCGCCCACGTCGAGTCGATGCCGGTCGCCGAGGTCATGCCGCCGACTGGCAACCAGCCCGTGCGCGCCGCGAGAAAGACGAGCGCCAGTGATCCGATCAACGGCGGCACTGACAGCGCGACCACCGAGAACACGCGCACCACGGCGCGGCCCAGGCCGCGCGACTGGCTGCCGGAATAGACACCGAGCGGCAGGCCGATCACGGTGGCCAGCAGCAGCGCGACGCTGGCGAGCACGGCGGTGTTCAGGGCGCGCTCGCCGACCAGCGTGCTGACTGGGCGCGCGTAGAGCAATGAGCGGCCGAAGTCGAGTTGCGCGACGCCGCTCAACCACGTGAGGTATTGGACGGCCAGCGGACGATCCAGGCCAAGCTCAGTTCGCAATTTGGCCAGGGCCGCCGGATCGAGCGTGAGTGACTGGTCAGAGGTGATGTCGCCTGGCGCCATGTGCGTCAGCAACAGCGACGCCGACGATACGGTCAGGACGAGCAGCAGGGCGAAGCCGAGACGCCTCAGGAGATAGCGTCCCATGCCGTGCTAGCGCCCGCCCTGTCCTGTGGCGCCCGTGGCGCTGACGGTGAGCGTGTCGGCCGACCACAGTAACTGCGGGCGCAAGATGGTGGGCGACATCGAACCGACGCGCGAGCTGACCCCCATGTACATGCGGGGCGCCACGAAGTAGATGACCGGCAGGTTCTCGGCGAAGATTTTCTGCACTTGATCGAAGAACTGCTTGCGCTCGGCCTGGTCGGTGCCTGACATCACCTTCTGCATCAACCCGTCGACCTGTTTTTCCCACTCGGTCGCGGGGGTGGCCTGGCCGATATTCCAGATGTGCGCCGAACCTGAACTCAGCCAGAAATCTGGATTCATGGCTGGGTCGAGGTTGCTCGACGAGAAGAAGAACGCAATCGCCTCGAAGTCGCCCTTGACCATTCTCTCGGTAAGGGCGCCCTGCTCGAGGGCGACGACGTCGACGGCGATGCCGAGCGGACGCAGATCCTCGCGCAACACCGCGGACCCGCGTTCGAGCGACGAGTTGCCCCGGTAGGTGAGCAAGGTGAAACGGGCCTCGGTTCCCTTCTCGTCTTCGAGCCACTCATCCGCGTCGCGGTTGGCGAGGCCCAGGCCGGCGAGCAGCGCCTTCGCCTTGTCGACCGAGAAGCCGTAGCGCGGCACGTTGGGCGAAAACCACTTCTGGTTGCCGGGCGTAATCGGTCCCCAGATGGGCACACCGGCGCCGAGGAACACGGTGTTGGCAAACGCTTCTCGGTCCACCGCATGCGAGATGGCCTGGCGGAATTCTTT
Organism: Candidatus Sulfopaludibacter sp. SbA3; assembly: GCA_945866285.1. Lineage (GTDB taxonomy): Bacteria > Acidobacteriota > Vicinamibacteria > Vicinamibacterales > UBA2999 > 12-FULL-67-14b. The sequence continues at coordinate 3,063 of CAMBHC010000361.1, forward strand.
CCGTGCCATCCAGCTGCCCCGCGGATCCTTTGCCCAGCGTTCGGGCCGCAGGTTGAAGAAGAACAGATCGGGATCGGTGCCGACTCCCAGCTCGAGCAACTTGACCTTGCCCTGGTCGGCCATGGGCCGGAGGGTGGCGATGTCTTCAGGCCGCACTTGCTGCTGCAGCATGTCGATCTGGCCGGCCTGCAGGCGAACGAGTTCGGCGTTCTGGTCGGGCACGACTTCGAGGATGAGCTG
>CAMBHC010000362.1 GCA_945866285.1 Candidatus Sulfopaludibacter sp. SbA3
GGGCCACGGCACCGGTCGTGGTCGCGTCGCCTCCGACCCCCGGAAGTCCAACCCCAACCGGGTTCCGCACACCCGACCCACCGGCGGGACAGCGCCTGTCGTTGCCGAACATGTCTTCGACCGTGAACCAAGTAGCTGCCGCGAACCCCTCCGATCTTCGCAATTCATGCCAGGACCGCGGCGGTAGCTGGAATTTCATGGATAAGCTGATTGATACGCTGCAGGCGGTCGACCTGCGGTGGGGATACAACGGCAAGCGCGGCAATTCAAACGACCCCTCGCATGACATCGCCGATTACCACTATGGCGCGGGTCTCAGCGAAGGCAGCACGAGCGTCTACATCATCGACATCATGGGTGGACACTGCGGTCCCGATCCGAGGCCGACCTGGATTGATCAGACGGGCATCACGGCTGCCCAGGGCACGGTCGGACGTTTCATCACGCGCCGACCGGGTCGTCGCTAGGACGACGTCAGGGGCGTCGCGAACCTGACCGTCCCGGTCAGACGTTACCGGACAGAAGCCGGCCCAATCGGGCCGGCTTTTGTTTTTGAGCCACGGCATGACATTGAGCCGTGAGTCGCCCTGACAGCCTCAACGTGACCGCGACGACACCGATCAACACGGCAATTGCCGTACAGAACAAAGGCAGACCCGTTGGCCTGCCTTTGAAACAATCGATGTCGCGGGGGGCACCGCTCAGCGCGACGGCGTCCGCGTCAGCGTCCAGAAGCCAGGCTCTTCTCCGGTGAAGTCCCGATAGGTGGTCGCGGGGTTCGGTCCGCAGTGCCCAGCGAGCGCATCGATCAAGTAGACGTTCGGCGAGTTCAGGCTGTCGCCGGCGCCATAGTGATAAGCAATTTCATCGCCCGCACAAGTGACCGGGAAGCCGTTGTTGTCAGCGGCCGTGCGGGTGGGCTTGCTGTTGTAGCCCCAGCGCGCATCCGACGCACGCAGGCTATCCACCAGCTTGTCGAGCCAGGGATTGCTTGAATACTTCCGGCCGTAGGGGCACGACGGCAAGGTCGCCACCTGACCGGACATGGCATTGATGAAGGGCCTGGCGTCGGGCAGCGGCAAGCGACGGCCGGCAGGCGGATCGCTCGGGCGCGGGCCAACGGCCGGCGCATTCGGGTCGGCCGGGGTCGTAGGCGTGGTCGGCGTGGTGCTCGCACCGACGGTCGTGAACGCCAGTACCTGCGACCACGGACCGTACTTGTCGCTCTGCTCGGCCCGGCTGCGCCAGAAGACCTTCTTGGCCGCCGGCAACGCCGTTGTGGAGTAGCGAATCAGCCCCTGCGAATCGGCGGCTCCCGTGCCACTCGACAGCAGCGTAGCGAAGGTATCGGTGTCGCTGACTTCAAAGCGGTGGGGGAAGTTGGCGACGATCTGGCTCCCCTTTGCGGGCTGAACCGTCAGGATGGCCTCCACCGGAATGCTGGTCGCATCCGGGAGCGGGAAGATCGCATTCGGTGCAGTGGCCTTCAGGGTGGACCCATCGGCGTTCAAGGCGCTGGAGCCGCCAGCAACAGCGGACGGCGAAACGGGCATCGACACGCCGCCCTCGCAGGCGGCAAGGGTCACGGCACAGAACGCGGAGAACACGACCAGTCGGACAAGGCGTCGGTAGGCGTTCATGTTGACGTTTACTATAACCGGCTGAGTGGTTATCTGCAATTTCGTCGAAAGAACTGCATCCTGTACAATCTTGGCGTTTGTCCGAACCATCCTCTTTCTACAAGTCCTTCTCGGAAAAGAAGCTCACTGGCTACGGCGGAGCCCGGCGCGGGCGGATTGAGGAGCATCGGCTCAAGCTTTTGCACCGATTTACGGCCCCTCCAGGCACCATGGTCGAGGTGGGTCCCGGACATGGCACCCTGGCCGAGCGGGCCGTTGGCCGTGGCTGGAACTACACCGCCATCGAAGCCAGCGAAATCCTGATTGAAGTATTGCGAGCAAAGGGACTGACGGTCATTCCGTCGTGGGCTCCGCCCATTCCGGTCCCCGATGCGAGCACCGACGTGGTGTACGCCGACCAGGTGCTCGAGCACATGAGCGGCATCGACACAGCGCGCCAGTTCACCGCAGAAGCGTTGCGGGCGCTGCGCCCCGGCGGCGTGCTGTTCGTCGTCGTGCCGGATTACCTAAAGGAGCGAACGTTCTTCTGGGACGTGGACTACACCCACAACTTCGTGACCACCGAGCGGCGCGTCAAGCAGTTGCTGGTCGACGGCTCTTTCGAGATCCTGCATATCGAGCGCAGCATCGGCACGGCGACCGGCCTGTCGCGCGATGTGCTGGCCGCCGCCGCGATGTTTACGAACCTTCCGGGACTGAATACCCTGTCGCGCCGTACCGGCACTGAAGACCTACTGTTCAAGGTGCGCAAGAACCTGTTCGAGACCCTGACCTTCGTCGCCAGAAAACCGAGCGACGCGTCGCGATGATTCTCGCGCTCCGCGTCGCCCGGGGCTGCGTCGTCTTGCCCCGCTCCGCGGGGCGGCTGGCACGGTGAACGGCGTGTTAGACCTTCTTGGTCGCGCCGCCAGATCCACCCTCGTCCGGTTGGCTATTACCGTGGCCATCCTCGCCTATCTCGCCACTCGCATCGACATGGGCGATGCCGCGCGCGCGATGGCCGCCATCAGCCGTCCCCACCTCGCGGCGGTTCTGTTGCTGGTCGCCGTCGATCGCGCCGTGATGATCCTGCGCTGGGTGCTGCTGCTCCGTGCCAGTGGCATCGCGATTTCCGCCGGCGACGCCGCGCGCCTGTTTCTGGTCAGCTCGTTCGTCGGAAGCTTCTTGCCGGCCGGCATTGGCGCCGACGCCGCGCGGGCCTACGGCCTGGCCCGCGAATCGACCACCGGCAGCGAGGCGCTGGCGTCGGTGGCCGTCGACCGGGTTCTTGGCGTGCTCTCCCTCGTGTCGATGGGCCTCATCGGCGTGCTGGCCTGGGCGCCCGGTGATGCCGGTGAACAGCGCCTCTTGGGCGCGGACTGGACGCTGGTGGGAGCCGTGCTGGTGATTGGCGGCGCCTGCGTGGCCGCCTTCTGGGCCGACCAGTGGATCCGCTGGGTCGTCCCCACGCACCGCCACGACGGTGCGATCACGCGACGCGTGCTGCGGTTGAGCGACGCGGTCAGCCGGTACCGCAACCGGCGCGGCGTTCTGGCGCACGTGATGGCGTGGTCGCTGGTCGTCCAATTCCTGCGCATCACGCAGGCCTACTTGCTGGGTCTCGGGCTGGGCCTGACGGTGCCCTTTTCCTACTACCTGCTCTT
>CAMBHC010000363.1 GCA_945866285.1 Candidatus Sulfopaludibacter sp. SbA3
GTGCCCAACTCGAGGCCCCCGAAGGCGACGCGCCGCAGCCGGGTGACCGGATGTCCCACCGCCGTGAGCATCCGCCGGACCTCACGATTCTTACCTTCGGTCAGCGTCAAGACCAGGTGGCTCTCGCGCGCCGACGCCTTCCGGACTTCGGCGCCGGCCGCGACCAGGTGCTCGCCATCAACCTGAAGACCACCGAGCAGGATGGGGAGGGTCTCCGGGCCCACTCGTCCCTCAACCGTGACCAGGTAGACCCGAGGCACACCGGACGATGGGTCGGTGAGCCAGTCGGCGAGACGGGTGTCGTTGGTGAGGAGCAGCAGTCCGCTGGTGGCCATGTCCAACCGGCCGACCGGCATGACCGGGCGCGGGACTTCAGTCAGCAGATCGAACACGGTCTTTCGACCTTCGGGATCAGACCGCGTCGTGACAACACCGCGAGGCTTGTGCAGGACGACCGTGAGTGAGCGGGGAGGGGGAGGCAGTGCCTCGTCAATGGTAATGATGACCCGCTCGGGAACCACCGGCGTGCCGGGATTGGTGACGCGGACGCCGTCGACGCGGATGCGCCCCTCGACGGCCATGGCGCGCGCCTGCGTGCGGCTGGCCAGTCCCAGTTTCGAGACGGCCCGGTCGAGCGATACCTGGCCGGGCTTCAGCCTAGCGGTAGTTACCAAACTGGAGGGATACCCCAAAATCCTTGGCGCGCAGGGCCTGCATGGCGTCTTGCAGTTCGTCCTTCGACCCGGAGGTCACGCGCACCTGGTCGGCCTGAATCTGTGCCTGCACCTTCTTCTTCGACTCTTTCAGGTGCTTGACGATGTCCTTGGCGGCATCGCTGGGAATGCCTTGCTGCAAGGTGATCACCTGCTTGACCGTGCTGCCTGACGCCGGCTGAATCTCTTCGCGCTTCAGGTTCTTGACCGGCACGCCGCGCTTGATCAACCGCGTCTGCAGGACGTCCCAGACTGACTCGAGCTTGAAGTTGTCCTCGGCGGTGAGGGTGAGGGTGTTGGCCTTTGGGTCGAGGTCAATCGCGGCGTTCGACCCCTTGAAGTCAAAGCGCTGGGTAATTTCCTTGCGGGCCTGATTGACGGCGTTATCCACTTCGGGCATGTCGATGTTCGAGGTCACGTCGAACGAGTACGTGCTGGCCATGACGATGATCCTATCGCAACCCTTCGCTCTAGTCGTCCATCGGCGACGAAAATACCTAGTTATGCCCGGCTGCGTCGCCCACGTACGCTGACCTGGTGATGTTGTTTCCGCTCGCCGAATACTGGTGGTTCTACGCCGTCTTTACCGCGTTCGTGCTCGTCCTGCTGGCGGTGGACCTGGGGGTATTCCATCGCAAGGATCACGAGATCACGATCCGCGAAGCGGCCAAGTTCAGTGCCATCTGGATTTCGATGGCGATGCTGTTCAACGTCCTTCTCTACTACTACGCGCAATCGGCCTTCTCGCAGGACCCGCGATTGCTGGCCACGCCGGGCTTTGACGCGTCGCAGGCGGCGTGGCAAGTGGCCCTCGAATTTCTCGCCGGCTACGTCGTGGAATACACGTTGTCGGTTGACAACATGTTCGTGTTCGTCGTGATCTTCACGTTCTTCCGCGTGCCGTCGGCGTACCAGCACCGGGTCTTGTTCTACGGCATCATCGGCGCGCTGATCTTCCGCGCCATCTTCATCACCCTCGGCGCGGTGCTGCTCAGCTATCACTGGGTCATCGTCCTGTTTGGTGCGCTGCTGATCTACACCGGCATCAAGATGCTGAGTCACTCGTCGACGGAGATGGATCCGTCGACCAACCCGCTGGTGCGGCTGACGCACAAGGTGATGCCGGTCAGCGACCGCTTCGACGGCCACAACTTCTTCTCGCGGGTCGACGGGCGCTGGCATGCCACGCCGTTGTTTCTCGCGCTGATGGCCATCGAGATGAGTGACATTGTCTTTGCCATCGACTCGGTGCCGGCCATCTTCGCGCTGACGCGGGAGCCGCTGATTGTCTTCACGTCAAACGTGTTCGCGATTCTCGGCCTGCGGTCGCTCTATTTCGTGTTGGCGGGCGCGGTCGCGCGGTTTACGCTGCTGCGGTTCGGCCTGGCCGGCGTGCTGATGTTCATTGGCCTCAAGATGATCTGGCTGAATCAGGCCTGGGGTGGCCATTTCCCCATCGGCTGGTCGCTGGCCATTATCGGCACGCTGGTGGGCGGGTCGATCGTCGCGTCCCTGCTCGTCGAACGCCCGAAGGACGGTACACTGAGCAAGCGTGCAGGATAAGAAGCTCGGAATCCGCGACGTGCAGATTCATCGCCCCGGCGGCACCCAGCCGGTGCCCGACCGGGTCGCCGTCGAGGAACCGATGGAGGTGCGCGTCAACGGTGCGCCGTTCGCCGTGATCATGCGCACGCCGGGCGCCGATCACGATCTCGCCGCCGGCTTCCTGCTGGCCGAAGATGTCATCCGCAGTGCCGATGAGATTGGCGCCATCAACGATGACGGACCAGACAACACCATCAACGTGACCGTGCAGGGTGATGCGGTGGCGCGGCTTGAGGTGCGGCTCGGTGATCGCCGCCAGGTGATGATGACTTCGTCGTGTGGCTTGTGCGGGCGGCGGACGATTGAATCGCTGCGGGCACGGGTGTCGGCCGTGGCAGGGGTGTGGACCGTGCCGGCCAGCGTGATCGCCTCACTTCCGGAGAAGCTGCGCGCCACCCAGGATGTGTTCGCATCCACCGGAGGCCTGCACGCCGCTGGACTGTTCGACCTGTCAGGCGTGCTGCAACTGTCGGCCGAAGATGTCGGCCGGCACAACGCGGTCGACAAGATTGCCGGCCGGATGCTGCGTGACGGTCGGCATCCACTCGATGACCGGCTGCTGTTGGTGTCAGGGCGAACGTCGTTCGAGTTGGTGCAGAAGGCGCTGCTGGCCGGAGTGCCGCTGATTGCCGCGGTGTCGGCGCCGTCGAGCCTGGCCATCGACCTGGCCACCGAGGCCGGAATCACGCTCTGCGGCTTCGTGCGTGGCGACACCTTCAACATCTACAGCCATCCGCATCGCATCAGCCACTGATCCAGAAGATACAGCCACCGACTAGGCACGGATTCGTCACCGATCTAAGGGCCTGCTAGATCGATGCGTAGTCTGCGACTGTTAGTCATCGGTGGCCGACGCGGAGCTGCAGGCCCATGCCGGTGGCCGTGAAGCCCTGCTCGATCAAGAACTGGCTCGCGGGATCGGTGGCGGCGGGTTGCCCGTTAATCTCTTCAACCAGCAAGCCGC
>CAMBHC010000364.1 GCA_945866285.1 Candidatus Sulfopaludibacter sp. SbA3
TGGAACCCGAACACATGGTCGGCCATCCACGCATACAGCGGGCGTACACCTTCGGGCCCGAACGAGAGGACCAGGCCGGCGGCCGCGACGACCGCCGCCGACACCACGATCGGCCGGGCATCGCTTCGCCATCCCCGCCACAGGCCGAGGCCGGCAAGGCCGAGCAGCACCAGGCCGGGGAACATCTGATGCTCGACGTGCCGGCGATCGCGCGCCCCGGCCGCCGGTGCGCGCGGTACCAGCAAACCGCTGCGGCCGTAGAGCAAATTGTCCGGCGGCACTTGCGTGTAGCTCTGGACCGACGCCGCGTGGGCGGCCGCCTCAAACAGGTTTCGGCCGAAGCCTTCACGCTGCTGCGACTGCCAGTACGGCCACACGACCGGCACGACCAGGACGCCACCGACAACACCCGCCAACACCACTCGCGACCAGAAGCGCCGATTGCGCCATTGTCCACTCGACCACGCGACGGCCACCGAGCCGACGCCCAGCACGACCGCCATCATGACGCCGTAGTAAACCGATGAGATCGCCTGCAGCGCAGCCACCACGCCAAGCCACGCCGCCCCGGCCTTGCGCCGAGCGGCAGCCAGTCGATAGAGGGCAAGCAGCGCCAGCGGCAGGAAATACAGCGACTGCAACTGCAGATGCAGGAGATGTGCAGAACGATACGGCCAGCACGCCCAGGCCAACCCGGCGAGAAACGCGGCTGGCGTCGAGGCCGTGATGCCCTTGACCAGCGCATGCATGGCGAGGCCGCTCAACGCGAGCGACGCGATCAATAGCACGTTGTAACAAAGCGCGAGGCTGTGCGTCACCGCGTACAGCGGAGCCATCACCAATGACTGCAGCAGCAGGTGGTCCGAGTACGTCAGCGCGCCTGGGGCGGGATAGAAGATGTTGGCGTCGAAAACACGGCCCGACAGCACCGACCCGGGATCGGCGAGCCACGCCTTCATCCCGGTGCCGAGAATCCAGAGATTGAGATACGGATCGCCGGCGCCCTCAAGGGCGCCGAGATGGGTGGTGAGTTGGGTCGCGAGTGGCCAGGTCAGGGCCACGGCGGCGACGAGATACAGTCCCGCCGCTCGCATCCACATCGGTTAGACCCCGATGGCCGCGCGCATCAGGTCGGTGACGAGCTTGGGGTCGCCTTTCCCCTTCGTCTCTTTCATGACCTGGCCAACGAGGAACTGGAACTTGCGATCCTTGCCGGCCTTGATCTCGGCCACGACGTCGGGGTGAGCGGCGAGCACGCGCTGCACAATCGGATCGAGGCTCGACGTATCAGAAATCTGCGCCAGGCCATCGGCGGCCACGATGTCCGCGGCCGCGCCACCCGTGTCGTACATCTTCGCAAAGACGTCCTTCGCCACCGTCGAACTAATGGTGCCCTTTTCAACAATGCCGATCAGTCCGGCCAGGGCCGACGGCGACACCGGCACGGCCTCAATGGCGATGGCGCGCTCTTTCATGTTTCGCAGCACCTCGCCCATCACCCAGTTGCTGGCAGCCTTGGCATTGCCGGAACTGCGGGCGGTCTCTTCGAAGTAGTCCGCGACGCCCCGCGTCTGCGTCAACAGCGCGGCGTCGTATTCGGGGATGGCGTAGTCGGCGATGAAACGCAGCCGGCGGGCATCGGGCAGTTCGGGCAACAACGCGGCCCTGGCGGCACGGCGCGGCTCGTCCACGACCAGTGGCGGCAGATCCGGCTCCGGAAAGTAGCGATAGTCGTGCGCCTGTTCCTTGCTGCGCATCGAGTGCGTCGTGCCGCGGGCGGCGTCAAACAGGCGCGTCTCCTGCACCACGCGGCCACCGTGGTCGATGACGTCGATTTGGCGGCCAATCTCGTACTCAATCGCCTTCTCGAGATAGCGGAACGAGTTGACGTTCTTCACTTCCGCCTTCGTGCCCAGGGTGGTCTCGCCCTGCCGGCGCACCGAGACATTGGCGTCGCAGCGCAGGCTCCCCTCGTCCATGTTGCCGTCATTGACGCCGAGCCACACCAGGATCTGCCGCAACGTCTCAAAGAACAGCGCGGCTTCGGCCGCCGACCGCATGTCGGGCTCGCTGACGATCTCCACCAGCGGCACGCCGCTGCGATTGAAATCGAGGTAGGTCTTCCGGTCGGAGTCGCCAAAGCCTTCGTGCAGCGACTTGCCGGCATCCTCTTCCATGTGGATGCGGGTCAACTGGACGAAGCGGCCGCCAACCGAGGCGGGCATCTGCAGACCGCCGCCCAGCGCGAGCGGCGACTCGAACTGCGAGATCTGGTAGCCCTTCGGCAGGTCGGGATAGAAGTAGTTCTTGCGGGCGAAGACCGAGCGCTCCTGCACCTCACAGCCAAGCGCCAGGGCCGCGGTGACCGCGAGGTCGACCGCCTTGCGGTTCAACACCGGTAGCGCGCCCGGTAGTCCGGCACACACCGGACAGGTGTGGGCGTTGGGTGGCGCGCCGAACGCAGTGGAACAACCGCAGAAAATCTTGGTGGCGGTGAGCAGCTGGGCGTGGATTTCCAAGCCGATGACAGCCTCGTACGACATGACTAGATTCTAGATCATCCGAAGAGCTGCCCCTCCGGATGATCTAGCAAGAGTTAGATGATCGGGCCTGCGGCCGCGACTTTCGGGTCGGCATCGGCGAAGTTCGTCTTGAAGTTCTCCACGAACATACGGGCGAGCTTGGCGGCCTGGGCATCGTACGCGGCCTTGTCCGCCCAGGTGCCACGCGGGTCGAGCACGTCGGCCGGCACGTCGGGCACCGCCGTCGGCACCTCGATATTGAAGACCGGGTGACGCGTGTAAGCCACGTTGTCGAGAGCGCCCGACAGCGCGGCGCGAATCATCGCACGCGTGTAGGCGATCTTCATGCGACTGCCCACGCCGTGCGGCCCGCCGGTCCAACCGGTGTTCACCAGCCACACGCGCGATTGGAACTGGCTGATCCGTTCGCCCAGTTGCTTGGCGTAGACGTTCGGATTCAGCGGCAGGAACGGCGCGCCAAAACAGGTGCTGAACGTCGCGCTCGGCTCGGTCACGCCCTTCTCGGTGCCGGCCACCTTCGCGGTGTACCCCGACAGGTAGTGATACATCGCGGCTTCGGCCGACAGCCGGGCAATCGGCGGCAACACGCCGTACGCGTCCGCCGTCAGCATCACGATGTTCTTGGGATGGCCGCCGGTCCCGGAAGGCGCGTGGTTGTCGATGAACTCGATCGGATAGGCGCCGCGGGTATTCTCCGTCAGCGAGGCATCATCGAAATCCAGGGCGCGCGTGCCGGGG
>CAMBHC010000365.1 GCA_945866285.1 Candidatus Sulfopaludibacter sp. SbA3
CGAGCCATCGCATCGCGGACGTCAAGGCCGGTGACCTCACGAATCCCGGTCCGCGTGACGTGGTGCGGCGTCATGGCGCTGCCCATCAGCGCGTTCACCAGCGCCGCCGTCTTGGCCGCCGCGTCCCAGCCGTCGACGTCGAGCGTCGGATCGGCCTCGGCAATGCCGCGGGCCTGCATCTCGGCCAGGGCCCCGTCGAACTCCTTGCCGCGCTCGAGCTCCGTCAGGATGTAGTTGCAGGTGCTGTTGATCACGCCGCGGAAGCCCTCGATGGCGATCGCCGGCATGGTCTCGCGCACCAGGTTGAACACCGGCACGCCGTCCATCACCGCGCCTTCGAAGAAGAAGATGCGGTCGACCGATTCGGCGAGTGCTTCAAGCTCGTGATATGCGAACGCCGCCGGTCCCTTGTTGGCGGTGACCACGTGGGCCTGGCCTTCGAGCGCGGCGCGCACGTGCGATACCGCCGGCTCGCCCCGGTCGATGTCAAGCAGCGTGGTCTCGATGCAGACCAGCCGTCCTTCGCCGGCCTCGTCGGCCGCGGCGTCGGCGACCTGGCGGATCACGTCGATGCCGCTGCGCTCGTGCGGCGTGGCGTCCAGCCGATCCAGCGACTGGCGGCCCTCCACCGTGGCGATGGCGCGCGCGACCTCGATGCCGGCCATGTTGATCACCGACCCGTGATGCTTGGTCGAGATCGCCACCACCTTCCACGTGAAATCCAGGCGCTCGGCCGATTCTTCCAGCAGGCGCAGAAAGCGCCGCGCGACGTTGCCGAAGCCGATCAGGACGAGCGTGAGCTCGGGTTGGCTCATGCGAACGACGGCGCGCGTGGCGTGGTGGCGCCGGCGGGCAACGACGCGAGCACCTCGCGTAATCGATCCAGGCCGGTGCGGTTGTAGGCCGGTGGTTCGCCGAAGCCGAGGCGGAGGTAGCCGTCCATGCCGAAGTGATCGCCAGGCACGATCAGCACGCTCTTCTCCTCGCGGACGCGATGCGCCAGCGCGGTCGAGTTGATCGCGTGTCCGTAACGAACGTAGACGATGGCGCCCGCTTCCGGGGCGATCCACTCGAAGCCGCCGGCCGCGCGCAGCCAGTCTTCGATCAGCGGCAAGTTGGTGCGGAGGATGCCGCGCGTGCGCTCCAGCAACCGCTCGCGGCGCGCCGGCGCCAGCGCCACTCGCGCCAGGCGATCGCTCAGCGCACCCGGGGCAATGGTCACGTAGTCGTGGTACGACCAGAAGGCGGCCACCAGCGGCGGTGGCGCCACGATCCAGCCGATGCGCAGCCCCGGCAGCCCGTACGCCTTTGACAGCCCGCTCGTGATGATCGCGCGGTCGGACCGTCCCCACATCGACGCGGTCTCCTGCCCGTCGAGCTCGGCGCCCCGGTACACCTCGTCTGACAGGATCCACGCGCCGTGTTTGTCCGCGATGCGGGCAATGCCGTCGAGCTCGCTGGCGGTCAGCCGCGCGCCGGTCGGGTTGTTCGGGTTGCAGATCACGATCATCCGCGTCTGCGCGTTGACCAGCGCCTCGAGCGCCGCCAGGTCAACCCGCCAGCGGCCCGCCGCGCGGTCCTCGATGAACCGCCATTCACGAACGGTGGCGCCAAACGCCCTCGCCAGGCCCCAGGTCTGCATGTAGTTGGGTACCAGCATCACCACCTCGTCGCCCGGCTCAATCAGCCGGAACGTGGTGATGAAGTTGGCCTCGGACCCGCCGTTGGTGACCTCGACGTGGTCGATGCCGGCGCCGGGGTAGAGCGCCGCAATGGCCGTCCGCAGCTCGATGGTGCCGTTGGATTGGGAGTAGACGAGTGGCTGATCCAGCAGGCCGTCCAGCCCGCCGGCGTCCTCGATGAGCTCCCGGGGCGTCAGCGCCCGTACGCCACTCTCCGACAGGTTGAACTCCACCAGGTTCTCGAAAGTGGATTGCATCCGTTCCATGTCGAATTGTTCAAGCTGCATGCCCGGCAGTTTATACTTTCTGCGGCTCACGGATGCGCGACGACCCGACCCTGCGCTTTGTTCGCGTCCCGGCAGGCGAGTTTGTCATGGGCTCGGACGAGGGCGCCGACGACGAACGCCCGTCCCATTCCGTCCACGTGGATGCGTTTTACGCGTCCGTTCACCCGACCACCGTCGAGCAGTACGCCGAGTTCGCCAGGGAATCAGGTTACGGCGTGCCGGCGGTTCGCGACCTGCCCCTGATGGTGACGCCCGCGCAGGAGCCATTTTTTCGCGAATTGGCGGCGCCGTACGTGTGGCGGGGCGGCGACATCCCCCGGGAACGCGCGCGCCATCCCGTCACGATGGTCACCCATGCCGATGCCACCGCGTATTGCCGTTGGCTGAGCGGCCGCGTCGGCCGCCTGGTGCGGCTGCCCACCGAAGCCGAGTGGGAACGCGCCGCGCGTGGCGGGCGCAGTGGCACGCGCTATCCGTGGGGCGACGACATTGATGCATCGCGCGCGAACTTCTTGCCCGACCCGGCGCTGAAGCGGCATCGCGGCACCCGGCCCGTCGGCTGCTATCCAGCCAACGAGCTGCAGCTCTACGACATGGCCGGCAACGTGTGGCAGTGGGTGGCCGACTGGTATCGCGCCGATGCCTATCGCCACGGCGAGAATCGCAATCCCCGTGGTCCCGGCAGTGGCGCGCTGCGCGTCGTGCGCGGCGGCTCGTGGGTCACGCACGATGTCGACCAGTTGCGCTGCGCGCACCGCCACAAGGTGCCGCCAGACACCTACGCCTACAGCATCGGCTTTCGCGTCGTCTATTCGGACGACGGAACTAGCTAGGTGCCAAGGGTGCCAAGGGTGCCAAGGGTGCCAAAAGTGCCATGGGTGCGCTTGCCATCGACCTGCAGATGGAATACGACTACGCCAACGGCAAGCAAACGCCGCGTGGCTATGTGGCGCGCAACACCATCGAGGTGCGGGTCGATGACTTCGCGAAGCTCGGCGACGTGCTCGACGCCGCCGTCGGCTCCGGCGCCACCAATCTGCACGGCTTGCGCTTTGACGTGAAACGCTGCGAGGCGCTCGAGCGCGAAGCACTGCAGATAGCCGTGGCGAATGCGATGGGCCACGCCGGTCGCCGCAGGCGAGCTCGGGATTCGGGCACAGGTCAGGTTAACGGCGTCGCTGAAGTAGCGTCCGCCTTAAGGCGGACCGTGTCGGTTAGAATGAGGACCCGACGAGTCGGAGATGGCAATTTCCACCACTACAGCGAGCAGCAGCGCGTCGATCTGGTCGCGCCAACGCGCGACCGGCGGAAC
>CAMBHC010000366.1 GCA_945866285.1 Candidatus Sulfopaludibacter sp. SbA3
GATACCTTCGACTGGTTGAAGGACCGTATCAAGAAACCAAAGGTCGTTGTTGACCTCGGTAATGTGAGCGAATTGCGCGGGATCAAGGACGCCGCGGGCGGCCTCGAGATCGGCGCGATGACCACCCTGACGACCGTGGCGAACGACCCGCTCGTGAAGGAGCGCTTTCCGCTCCTCGCCGCCGCGGCGTTGATCGTCGCGTCGCCACAGATTCGCAACCAGGCCACCGTCGGCGGCAACGTGTCGCAGGACGCGCGCTGCTGGTACTACCGCGCGGGCTGGCCGTGCTATCGGGCCGGCGGCAATATTTGCTACGCCGATACGCCGACCTCGATTAACCGTGAGCACGCGATCTTCAATGCTGATCGCTGCGTCGCGGTGAATCCCTCGGACACGGCCCCGGCGCTGATCGCGCTCGACGCCGAGTTCGTGATCAAGCGCGGCTCGGCCGAGCGCGTCGTGGCCGCCCGTGAGTTCTTCGTTGGCCCCGGCATCGACATCACCAAGCTCACGGTGCTGCAGCCGGGCGACCTGCTGACGGCCATCCGCATTCCGGCGACCTGGGCAGGGAAGGCACACTACTTCGAGAAGGTGCGCGACCGACAGGTGTGGGACTTCGCGCTGGTCAACATTGCCGCCTCGCTGAACATGTCGGGCACGACCATCAGCGACGCGCGCCTGGTGGTCAACGGCGTCTCGGCCGAACCGTACCGGCTCGATGCGGTGGAAGCCGCCATCAAGGGCAAGCCGCGCGACAAGGCCACGGCCGAGATGGCTGCCGACCTCGCGGTGCTGGGCGCCGCGCCCCTGCTCCACAACGCCTACAAGATCCCGCTGGTCAAGGCGCTGGTGAAGCGCGCTATTCGTGGAGAGGCTGAATGGGCAACCTCGTAAGTTGGGCGCGCAGCCCGTGGGGTGAGTCGGTTCTCATCCACATCTCGTGGGACCTCTTCTGGGCGGCGCTTGTGGGCGGCCTGTTGTTTCTGCTCGCGCACGGTGGCTACATGCTGTTCTCGCAGCATCAAAAGCGCGACGCGTCGGAAGTGGATCGCCTGGAGGCCGAACGCAAGAGCCTGCCGGCCAACATCACACGTCACGGCTTCGTGGCGCGCATGTTCCACTGGGTGATGGCGTTCAGCATGCTGACCCTGCTCTTCACGGCCTTCCTGCCAATTGTCGGCGTGAAGTTCGCGTGGGTCTACTGGCACTGGATGGCCGGCATCCTGCTGACGGCATCGGTCATGTTCCACATCGTCCACGCCACGTTCGTGCTGGACTTCTGGTCCATTTGGATCGGCCCGAAGGACATCCCGGAGTTCAAGAACGAGATGATGCGCGACATGGGCCAGGAGATACCGGGTACGCCGAAGCCAGGTAAGTATCCGTTGGGCAACCGGCTCTATCACCTTGCCGTGGTGGTCGCTGGGATGTTCGTGATTGGCACGGGCATCGTGATGATGTGGCGCGTCCGTACCGGCCTGGTCGAACGCAACCCCTACTTGTTCTCCGATACCACGTGGGGCTTAACCTATGTGACGCATGGGCTGATGGGCGTCGGTTTTGTGGGCCTGGTCATCGCGCACATCTACTTCGCGTTGCGTCCCGAGAAGCTGTGGGTCACCAAGGCGATGATCTTCGGCACCATCACACGCCGTGAGTACCTCGAGCACCACGACCCTGACCGCTGGGTCGCCGACAAGTGACGCCAGGGGAGGCGCGAGAAGAGCTCACTCGACGCGCGGAAGCCATCGAGGCGGGTTACGAATTGATGCTGGGCTACGCGGCCCAGGGTCTGCACACCGATCAAGGAGCTGCCAACAGCGGGCAGCTCCGCGATCACCTCACTCGCTTTGAAGCGGCGCTGACCGGTCTGGCGGACGTCTACCGCGAATGCGCCAAGGTCCTCGCGGTTGGACCGGCCGACGCGCTTGAGACCTTCCTGGAGACCCTGGCACGGGACGCGGCGACCACGCAGGCAGCCCTGCGGCTGTTGCTGGGCCAGCCGGGGATCAGTTCACAGATGGTTGACAACGTGAACGCGTCGATTCATGTGCGCGCCCTGCTCACCGACGTGTTCATCGTGGACGAGATTCTCAAAGGGCCGAAAGCGTAGAGGCGCGTCTTTAGACGCGCCTGGCAGGCGGGACGGAAGTCCCGCCTCTACAGTTCCGCCTCTCCGAACACCCGCAGCAAATCCGCCACCGACTCGACAATGTGTGTGTGCGGCGCGAGCTCAAGGGCTTCGCGCCCATGCGCACCAGACAGCACCCCCACATTCCAGCCGACACCGGCCCGCGCGCCGGCTGCCAAATCCAGCGTGGTGTCGCCAATGGACAAAGCGAAGCATGGCCTGTCGCTTGGATGCACCCCGAACCCGGTTGATCTGTTCGGGCGTGACGTTGATGCCGTGCGCCGCGAGCGCCACGGTAAACGCCGCGGGAACCTGGCCATCGTCTTCGACCGTCGTGCCGGCCATGTCGAAGACGACGAGGCGCGGTGGGGTCATCTGACGAGGTCCGGCATCACGAACGACTTCCTGGCCTGGTCCGACATCAGCAATTCCTTCGAGTAGTACCGGTCAAGAATCGACGGCTTCCACTTCAGCAAGTCTGGGTTGGCGGAGGCAAATGCCGTCCAGGTATCGCCGGGCTGGCGGGCCTGGCGCTCACTGATGATCAGGAGGAACGCCCAGGTAATGGTCTCGTGGTACAGCCCATGCGCGCCTTTGGCCACGGCAAATCGCTTGATCGCCTCGCTGAATTCGCCGATGGCCGAGGGCATACCGTGGCGGCACACGAACAGCCACGCGAGTCGAACGTGCTGCTCGTGGTGAAACTGGTCGGCGGGCAGGGCGGTGCTCACGAAGGCCTCGAGCAGGGCCTGGTCGGTCAGAGGTGGGCTAGCGTCGCTTGGCGGCACCGCGGGGCTCCTCCTTGAGGCGATGTGCGTGGGTGACGTCGAGTGTGAGCCCGAAGGCGCGTTTCAATTCCTGGATGCGAGCCAGGCTGTGACACAGATAAATTGGTACCAATTTATACAGGCTTTCGACGGTCAGCGGACGCCCACCGTCACCGCGACGCGAAGGCGCCGGTTCAGGAGGTGGGTGGCGCCGCCGGCCGGGTCCGGCGCGGCCCGCTGCAGGCGCGTTTGTTGATACTCAGCCGTAATGGCCGCGTGACTGGCCAGCAGTCGGCTGGCGGCTACGCTCACCGATTGGCCGCCAGGCGCGCGGGTGCCGTCTGCTGCCGCCTGTCCGCCAACCACCCGGCTGGCC
>CAMBHC010000367.1 GCA_945866285.1 Candidatus Sulfopaludibacter sp. SbA3
GGCGGTCAGCGCATCAGGGCGCAGGCTCGACGATTTCGCGAGCCGCTTCACGATCGGCGGAAGATCGGTGCGGATTTTCCATTCGTCGGCGCGGCCGCCCAAGGGCAGGAATGCGGCGCGCCACTCTTCCCACCACGGCGAAATGCGCAGCGAGATCGGTTCAACGATGAGTACGGCGGTGCCGCGGCTGACCGCGGCCGTCAGTTCACGCAACAACTCCGCGCGTTCCTCGGGTTTCAGCTCGTTGACCACGAAGGCCCCCACGACGAAGGTGGCGTTGGCGGGAATGCGCGTGCGACCGGCGAAGCCGCGGCGGACTTCGGCCTGGAGGCCCAGCGCCCGGTACGTGAAGCGCGCTTCTTCCAGCGTCCACGGATGCGTGTCGATGCCGATGACGCGCGAGCTGGGTGTGGTGAGGGTGGCGATGGCGGCGCCAGCGACGCCAGTGCCGCAACCGATATCAATGACCAGCCCGGCCGCCTTGGGCTGGTCCAGGCGCTGAGCGATCGCGCGGATCAATTCGAAATGGATGGGGCCGTAGTAGAGCGCGAAGGCGGCGCGCTTGCCGGCGCCATCGAGCGCGCGATGGTCGGCCAGCGCGCTTTCGCGGCGCTCGACGTATGCCGACGACAACGCGCGCAGGGCGCGTGTCACCTCGCTGAACCTCAGGTTCGCGAAGTGGCGCGTCTCGAGGTCGGCGTAGAAGCTGTCGATGTTCAAGAGAGGAAGTTTGGGGTGAGTGACGGGATTCGAACCCGCGACGGCCGGATCCACAATCCGGGGCTCTACCCCTGAGCTACACTCACCATGGGGTCGGAGTTCATGATTGTAGCAAATTTCCCGACATGATTCCGTTTCTCGGTTCCACCGACCCATTTCCGCCGGTCGAGCAGGCCCTGGACGAGCCCGACGGCCTGCTGGCGGCCGGTGCCGACCTGACGCCCGGGCGCTTAATCGACGCCTACAGCCACGGCATCTTTCCGTGGTTCAACGAGGGCGATCCGATCCTGTGGTGGTCGCCCGACCCGAGGACCGTGCTCGCGCCACACGACTTCCATGTCTCGCATTCCCTCAGGAAGCGGTTGAAGCAGCGCCAGTTCACCGTGACGGCGGACACGGCGTTCGCCGCCGTGCTCGACGAGTGCGCGGCGCCGCGGCCGGACGACGGCGGCACGTGGCTGACGCCGCCAATGAAAGCCGCCTACCTCGCGCTGCACGAACAGGGGCACGCCCACTCGGTCGAAGTCTGGATGGAGGGGGCACTCGCTGGCGGTATCTACGGTGTTGCTCTTGGCCAGATGTTCTTCGGCGAGTCGATGTTCTCGCGCCGCACTGACGGCTCGAAGATCGCGCTGGCCTGCCTGGCTACCCAGCTCGGGCGTTGGGGCTTCCCTTGGATTGACTGCCAACTGGAAACCGAGCACCTGTTGTCGCTCGGCGCCGTAGCCGTGCCCCGGCGCCGGTTTGTCGCCGAGGTCGCGCGCCTGGTTCGCCTGCCGGCGCCTGACTGGTCTGAGTTCGGGGCCTGACCCCAAACAGCCCTGGAAGTATCATCAGAGTGTGGCTGTGCCGAGAACTGCGGATGGCGTGCAGACTGAGTCCCGCGCCGACGAGCGGGTCGAGCACCCCCGTCTGTGGCGGGTGCTGCTGCACAACGATGATTTTACGACCCAGGAGTTTGTTGTCTGGGTGTTGGAGACCGTCTTCAACATGCCGCCCGCGGAGGCGTTCGCCGTGATGATGCATGTCCACCAGGCGGGCGTCGGCGTGGCCGGCGTGTTTACCCGCGACGTGGCCGAGACCAAGGTCAAGGCTACCCAGCAGCTGGCCGAGCAGCAAGAGTACCCATTGCTCGTGACGCTCGAACCCGATCCCGAGGGAGCTCGCGCATGAGCCGCACACCCGTTCCGTTCGGCCCCGACACCCTCGAGAGTATTCGCCGCGCCTTTCGCGTCGCGGCCGAGCGTCGTCATGACCTGGTCAGCCTGGAGCACATGCTGCACGCGCTGATTGAGGACCCGCAGGCGGCCGCCCTCCTCACCTCGTGCGGCGTCGACCTGACCACCCTGCGGACGGACCTGGAGGAGGTGCTCGAACGCGCCTTCACGCCGGTGCCTGGCCGCAAGGCGGTCAAGCCCGAATCCACCCTCGGCTTCGATCGCGTCGTCGAACGTGCCGTCGTTCACGCGGCTTCGTCGAGCGCGCAGCAGGTGGAGAGCGGGGCGCTGCTGGTGTTCCTGCTGCAGGAGGACGACAGCCACGCGGCCTACTTCCTGCGCAAGCAGGGCCTCGAACGCATCACGCTGTTGCGCGCCATCTCTCACGGCGGCGAGAAAGAAGGCACCGTCGCGCCGGATGGCGGCGAGACTGGCGTCAAGGATCCACTCGAGGCGTTCGCCACTGATCTGGTGGCCAAGGCGGCCAACGGCGCGATCGATCCGCTGATCGGCCGGCAGCTCGAACTCGAGCGGATGATCCAGGTGCTGTGTCGCCGTCGCAAGAACAACCCGCTGCTGGTGGGTGAGCCGGGTGTCGGCAAGACGGCGCTCGCCGAAGGCCTGGCCTTGCGCATTCACCAGAACGACGTGCCCGACCCGCTGAAGGGCATTCGCGTGTTCTCGCTCGACATGGGCTCGCTGGTGGCCGGCACGCGCTATCGCGGCGATTTCGAGGAACGCGTCAAGCAGGTGCTGGATGCGCTGGCGAAGCACCAACACGCCATCCTGTTCATCGACGAGATTCACACCATGGTCGGCGCGGGCTCGGCCTCGGGTGGGACCATGGACGCCGGCAACCTGTTGAAGCCGGCGCTGGCCTCTGGGGCCCTGCGCTGCATCGGGTCGTCCACGTTTGCCGATGTAAAGCAGTCGTTCGACAAAGACCGGGCGCTGTCGCGCCGGTTCCAGAAGATCGAGGTACTCGAGCCGTCGGAGGCCGAGACCATCGAGATCCTCAAGGGCCTCAAGGACTCGTACGAGAAGCATCACGGCGTGACCTACTCGGATGCGGCCATCGAAGCTGCGGTCTCACTGTCGGTGCGTCACCTGAAGGACCTCCATCTTCCGGACAAGGCGATTGACGTCCTGGACGAGGCCGGTGCCGCCCTGAAATTGCTGCCACGCGCGCCCAGCGCAGGCGCGTCTCAAGACGCGCCCCTACGAGTCGAGGTCGCTGACATCGAACGCATCATCGCGAAGATGGCGCGCGTGCCGGTGCAGGCCGTATCGAGCGACGACAAGGTGGCGCTGAAGAACATCGAGAGCGAACTGCGCGC
>CAMBHC010000368.1 GCA_945866285.1 Candidatus Sulfopaludibacter sp. SbA3
CGATGCCACCCAGGAGCAGACCGACGTTGAGTCCTTCGGTTTCCTGGATCCGATCGCCGATGGCTTCCGCAACTACGTCAAGGGCCGGCAACCCATTCCGGCCGAACACCTGCTGGTCGACAAGGCGCAGTTGCTGACGCTGACGGCGCCGGAGATGACGGTGCTCATCGGCGGCATGCGGGTGCTCGGCGCCAATGCCGGGCACAGCCACGGCGTGTTGACCACGCGACCGGGCGCGCTGACCAACGACTTCTTCGTGAACCTGCTCGACATGGGGACCACGTGGAAGGCCGTGTCGGATGCGCAGGACGTGTTCGAAGGCCGCGACCGCAAGACCGGCGCGGTCACGTGGACCGGTACGCGGGTCGACCTCCTGTTCGGCTCCAACTCCCAACTCCGCGCGCTCGCCGAGGTCTATGGCAGCGCGGACGCACAGGCGAAGTTTGTCCACGACTTCGTCGCCGCCTGGACCAAGGTGATGAACCTCGACCGCTGCGACCGCGCGTAAGCACTAGCTGTCTTCGGGGGCGGTCTGATAGATTCAGATCGCCCTCATGAAGAACACAGCAGATGCCGTAATTGTCGGTGGCGGGTGCATGGGCGCCAGCGTGGCGTGGCACCTGGCCCAGCTGGGCCTGACCAACATCGTCCTACTCGAACGCGAGGCGCAGCTCGCCACCGGTTCCACTGGCAGGAATGCCGGGGGGGTGCGCCACCAGTTCTCGCATCCCGCCAATATCGACTTGTCGCTCGAGTCGATCGCCATGATGGCGCGGTTCGAGGAAGTGGTCGGTACGCCGATCGACTTTCACCAGGACGGCTACCTCTTCCTGCTCTCCAAGGCCGCGCACGTGGCCACCTTCCTCAAGAACGTCCAACTGCAGAAGTCGCGCGGCGTGGACGTGCAATGGCTTTCCCCCGCCGAGGCCCAGGCGCTGGCGCCCGGTCTCGATGTGACCGGCGTGAAGGGCGCGACCTACTGCGCCGCTGACGGCGTGGCCGACCCAAACGGCGTGACCGTGGGCTTTGCCAAGGGCGCGCAGGCGAAGGGCGCAGAGGTGATTCGTGACACCGAGGTCACCGGCATTCGCCTGGACGGCAACCGGGTCGTCGAGGTCCAGACCTCGCGCGGCCACATCGCCACGCCGCTGGTGGTGAACGCCGCCGGGCCATGGGCCAAAGCGATTGGCCGCATGTGCGGCATCGACGTGCCGGTCGAGCCCGAGCGCCGCCACATCTTCATCGCCTCGCCGCCGGGCGGCAGCTCCTGGGACGAAGGCGCGAACACTGGTCGCGTGCCGAAGAACAAGTTGCTGGTAATCGACTTCGATACCAGCTTCTACTTCCATCGCGAAGGCGGCGGACTACTGTTCGGCATGGGCGATCCAGACGAGAAGCCCGGGTTCGACATCACCGTGCGGTGGGATTTCCTGCCGAAGGTGATCGAGGTGGCGATGCAGCGGCTGCCGGCGCTCGCCGACGCGGCCGTGTCACACGCCTGGGCGGGGCTGTACGAAATGACGCCCGACCACAACCCGATCATCGGCCCATCGAGCGAAGTCGAAGGGTTCTACACCATCGCCGGCTTCAGCGGCCACGGCTTCCAGCACGCGCCGGCGGCCGGCCGCATCCTGGCCGATCTGATCACGGGGCGGGATCCGAAGTTCGACCTCGCGCCGTTCACGCTCGACCGCTTCAGCGGGCGCATCGTCGCCGGCGAAGCCAACGTCGTCTAAAGCCACGGACAAAGACGACAGCCGCAGATTAGGGACAGCCACAGATTAGACACAGATCAAACACAGCTGAAGAAAGCCATTCTTCTGTGCCTAGTCTGCGTTTAATCTGCGGCTGGCTTCGGTGGCCTAGCGCGCGAAGCGTTTGAAGAAACTGTCGCCGTTCCACTGCGGGCGGGTCGGGCGATTAGCCACGGCCTGCACCACGGCCAGGTAGACTTTACCGAAGTCCTCGGCGGCCTGGCGGTTGATGGGTTGCGCCAGGTCGTCGCTCGGCGCGTGATACCGCTCGGTGCGCCACTTGAGGACGGTCTGGTGCTCGGGCGAACCCTTCACGAAGCCGACCTTCAACGACAGCGCCGGCACGCCTGTCTTGATGAAGCTGTATTGATCACTGCGGATGAAGGCGTTGCGCTCGGGCTCCGGATCCGACAACACCTCGAGCGCCAGCGGACGGGCGACGCGCTTCAGGTCTTCGGCGAGGTCCGATTCTTCCAGCCCCTGGACCACCAGGCTCTTCAACGGAAAGAGCGGCAGGAACATGTCGGTGTTGAGGTTGGCGACAATTTTTCCGCCGGCGATCGACGGACGGTTCGCGAAATAGCGCGACCCCAGCAGGCCTTTCTCCTCGGCGGTCACGGCGACAAACACGATCGACCGCTTCGGTGCACCCGCAGCCGCGGCGGCCGCAGCCGTCTCGATCAGCGTGGCAATGCCCGACGCGTTGTCCATGGCGCCGTTGTAGATGCGGTCACCGCCAATCGGCTCGCCTACCCCCACATGGTCGATGTGTGCGGATACCGCGACGTACTCATTCCGGAGGGCCGGATCGCTGCCGCGCAGCACCCCCACGACGTTGTCGGACTCGATCGTCTTGGCATCAATCGCCACCTTGACTCGCGCCGTCGCGGGAATCGCGAACCGCGGCAGCACCTTGCCGTCGGTCGACAGCGCCAGCAGTTCCTTGAAGGTGTGGCCGGAGCCATTGAAGAACCGTTCGGCTCGAGCGGGGTTGATGGTTACCGCCGTCTGTTGGCCGAGTGTCTCATCGAGCGCTGGATCGGCAATCGCCACCGCCGGCATGAACCGCGACAGCTTCGATCGGTCCCACGGGATGTCCTGGCCCTTCGGGTTCTGGATCGCGAAGACGCCGACGGCGCCGGCCTTCTTCAGGTACTCCCAGCGAATCGACTGATAGTGCGCCAGCAGCGGTCCGGGAATGTGTGACGGTCCGCCCGTGAGCAGCAACACGACCTTGCCCTTGAGGTCGAGCCCCGCTAAATCGTCGTGCTTCGCTTCCGGCACCTGCAGGCCGTAGCCGGCGAACACGATGGGCGCTTCGACGCTCGGGGCCGGCTCGATCCGCATCGAGAACGTGGCCTCTTCGCCGAGCTCCACGGTTTCGACGGCGCCGCCCGGCCGCACCAGCGCCAGGCTCGACTGCGCCTCGACGATGCGACGCGAGCGGAAGCGAATCGGCTGGAAGTAGCCGCTGGTGCCGCCCGGCTCGAGCCCGGCCTTCTTGAACTCG
>CAMBHC010000369.1 GCA_945866285.1 Candidatus Sulfopaludibacter sp. SbA3
AGCGACGACGTGCACAGCACGTCGCGCGGGAAGATCAGCTCGACCATCCACGCGCTCAGGGACGTGTCGTTCGAGGTGCCCGAAGGCGCCGGGCTGGGCATCATCGGCCGCAATGGCGCCGGCAAGACCACGTTGCTGAAGCTGATCTCGCGCGTCACCTGGCCGACCAGCGGCAAGGTGCGCGTCGCCGGCCACGTCGTGTCGCTGATCGAACTGGGCGCGGGTTTTCATCCCGAGCTGACCGGCCGCGAGAACGTCTACCTGGGCGGCGGCCTGTTTGGCCTGACCCGCAAGGAGGTCGATCAGCGGTTCGACGAGATCGTCCACTTCGCCGACGTCGAGCGGCTGATCGACACGCCGATGAAGCGCTACTCGTCCGGCCTCTACGCGCGGCTCGGTTTCGCGGTTGCCATCCATAGCCGGCCCGACATCGTGCTGGTCGACGAAGTGTTGTCGGTGGGCGATGCCGCGTTCCGGCGCCGCGCGCTCGAAGCGCTGCGGGGCCTGATCGCCGCCGGCAAAACCGTGTTGTTCATCTCGCACGACATGTGGAACGTGCGCCGCCTATGCAGCCAGATCTTGTGGATGGAAGAGGGCGCGGTGCGTGCGCATGGTCCCGCCGGCGAGATCGCCGAACGCTACATGAACGAGGTCAACCTGCAGGCGCTGGCGAACCAGGAGACGTCGCTCCAGAGCCATCGCGGCGGCACCGGCGAGGTGCGCTTTGAAGCGGTCGAACTGTTCAACCAGTCTGGCACGCCGGCCACGACGTTTACTGCGGACGACACGCTGGTCGTGCGCGGCGCCTACATCGCCACCAAGGCCGTCGAACGCCCGGTGTTCCAGGTGGCCATCGTCGATGTCGACACCGGCGTGATCGTCACGACCGCCAGCAGCGCCCGCGGCGAGATGCCGGCGACGGTGTCGGGCCCTGGCGTCATCGAGATGCGCTTTGGCCGGCTGCCACTGCGGCCCCGGCAGTACGTGCTGCGGCTGTCGATCACGGACGCCAACCAGCTGGGTTCGTACGACGAAATCGTGGCCGGGCCGCGGTTTGCCGTGATCGGAACCGGGGGCGGCGTCGACAGCCTGGCCGATGAGCAGGACGGCCTGGTGTCGGTACCCTTCGAAGTCGAACACCGGTCGCCCCCTTCACGCCCCACGCCCCACGCCTGAAACTGTGACCCCGCGATCCATCTTCGTCTCCGTGCCGCACGGCACCAGCGCCGGCAACATGCTGCGCGCCGGCGGGCTGCTGGATCGATTGCGCGAGTTCGATCCGTCGCTGTCAGTGGTGCTGTTCTCGCCGATGGCCCGCGACGCCGCCTTCGTGAAGGAATTCGAGCGTCCGAACGTGATGCTGCTGGACCAGCCGCCGCATGTGCCGGGTGGCCTCGAAGCGCGCCTCATCTCGCTGCTGCAGGCGGCGTTTCTCAGCCGGGGCCGAACCGAGTCCGTGCGCATCCGCATGATGGAGGCGCGCGCCAACGGCATCATCCGCTGGCTCGGGCTGAAGTCTCTGCTGGGCCGCCTGGTCTCGCACGCCAACGCGCCCTACGCCTTGTCGGACCGCCTGGTGTCGCACCCGGAGACGGAGCGTCTGTTCGATCAGCATCGCCCGGCCCTGGTGGTATGCGCCAACCCGGGGCTGGTCTTCTCCGAGGTCCCCTTGATGCGAACCGCGCGGCGTCGTGGCGTGCCCTGCATGGTGATCGATGCGAGCTGGGACAACTTCACCAACAAGCTGCTGCCGGTGCGGCAAGCCGACCGTCTCGTGGTGTGGAACGACATCATGAAAGACCAGGCGGTGCGGCTGCACGGCTACCGTCCCGAGACGGTTCGCGTCGCCGGCGCGCCTCAGTTCGACGTGCACTTTCGCCCCCAGGCCCGAAGCACCCGCGCCGATTTCTTCGCGCGCATTGGCGCCGACCCTGCCCGCAAGCTCATCGTGCTCACCACCACACCCCGGTCCCTGTACCGGCACCACGACTACGTGCTGCGGGAGCTGGCGGCGGCAATCGAGGGCGGGCCGCTCGCGGGCGCGCAGGTGCTGGTGCGGCTGCACCCGCGCGACGAGGTGGAGGCCTACCGCGAGTTTGCGGGCGTGCCGCACGTGA
Organism: Candidatus Sulfopaludibacter sp. SbA3; assembly: GCA_945866285.1. Lineage (GTDB taxonomy): Bacteria > Acidobacteriota > Vicinamibacteria > Vicinamibacterales > UBA2999 > 12-FULL-67-14b. Next base: position 2,118 of record CAMBHC010000369.1, read on the forward strand.
TCATCGAGAAGCCGTTTCGCAGCACCGTGACGGTCGCCGACGGGCTCGCCATCGACGTGATGCCGGAACACCAGCGGCACTTGGGGGACACGCTCTCCCACGCCGACGTGGTCGTCAACGTCGCCTCGACCATCACCATCGAGGCCTGCATCTTCGATACCCCGGTGGTGAACATCGGGTTTGATGGTCCCGAGGAGGAGCCCTATGTCCGCTCCGCCACGCGGTACTACAAGTTCACCCACTACGTGAACATCACCAACCGCCACGCCGTGCGGGTGGCGACGTCGGCGGCTGAGATGGTGGCCGCGGTGGCCCGGTATCTTGGCGATCCGTCCCTCGATGCGGACGGCCGCCGGCAAGTGGTGCGCGATCAGTGCCAGTTCACAGACGGGCACTCGGCCGCGCGCGTCACGGCGGCCGTGATCGACGAACTGGGCGGGTCGATAATGTCGGGCTCAGGCAAGGTCCGCCTGAAGGCGGACGCCACATCGTCCCGCCGTTCCGCATGAGAATTTGTCACGTGGCGCCCGAATTGTTACCCGTGCCGCCGACCAGGGGTGGCGCGATCGAGCGCTGGATCCGCGATGCCGCCGTCCGCCTGACGGCCCGCGGTCACGAGGTGCACGTCATCTCCCGGGATCGCGGGGACGCCGCCGCCGAAGACACGATCGACGGCGTGCAGTATCACTATCTGACCATTCCGGCGTGGCTGGATCGCGGTCGCGCGGCGGCGCTGTTTCGCGGCCTCTGGTACTACCTGGCGGTGCGCCGCGTGCTGGCACGGCTGTCGGTGGACGTCGTGCATCACCATAGCCGGCCCGCGGGCTTGTGGCTGAGCCACCCCGCCGCCTCGCGGGCGCGGCTGATCATCTCGTTGCACAGCATGGATTACGGCTGGGGATTCGGCTATCGCGCCTGGGATCGCCGATGGTTCGCTCGCGGCCTGGGCATGGCCTCGCGCGTCTTGTGTGTCTCGAAGTTCATCGAACGCCACACCGCCGAACGGTATCCAGGTGTCCGCGAGTCGATCACAACGGTCTACAACGGCGTCGACTGCGAGCTCTTCAAGCCCCAAGCCCCAAGCCCCAGGCCCCCAAGCCCCCAAGCCCCCAAGCCCCCAAGCCCCCAGGCCCTCACGGTCCTCT
>CAMBHC010000370.1 GCA_945866285.1 Candidatus Sulfopaludibacter sp. SbA3
GCGCTGAAGAACCGCACCATGTCTTCGGTCATGATGTTCCGGTACTTGAAGTGCTCGAACGTCGCGCGCACCAGGTTCCACCACTTCTGGTCATCGTTGACCATGTTGCGAAGCGTGTTCAGGAACAGCGCGCCCTTGAAGTACATGTCCTGGTTGGGCGTGCGGTGAATGCCGCGCTGAGTGATGATCGGCTCCTTGTTGCCGACCTTCTTCTTGTAACCATTGGCGTACTTCAGCGCATCGTCCGCACCGAACAGCGCTTCCACGTAGACGAACTCCAGGTAGTTGCACCAGCCCTCCTGGATCCACATGTCTGAGACGTCTGCCGCGGAGATGGCGTTGCCGAACCACTCGTGGCCGCTCTCGTGGATGATGATGAAGTCGAACTTGAGGCTGACGCCCACCTCGGTCCAGTCGCGCTCGAGATAGCCGTTCGCGTAGCGGTTACCGTAGGTCACGGCGCTCTGGTGCTCCATGCCTGAGTACGGCACCTCGATCAGCTTGAAGCCGTCCTTCGGGAACGGGTACTTGCCGACGTACTTCTCGAACGCATCCATCATCGGCCGGGCCTGCACGAACTGCTTGCGCGCCTTCTCGAGGTTCTCGGGCAGCACGAAGTAGTCCATCGGTAGGTCGCCGAGCTTCTCCGAAAACTGGGCGTACTCGCCGATGTTCAGCGAGACGTTGTACGAGTTGATCGGGTAGTGCACGCGCCAGTCCCAGCGCGTGTAGCCATCGCCCAGATCGGTCTTGCCCATGAACTTGCCGTTCGACACGTCCATGAGGCCATTTGGAACGGCGACCCGAATGTCGACGCCTTCGGGCTCGTCGCGCCATTGGTCCTTGCTCGGCCACCACACGCTCGAGCCTTCGCCTTCGTTGGCAGTGTTGATCCAGTGGCGACCTGCTGGATCCTTACGAAACGCGAGTCCACCGAACCGGCCCTGCTCTTCCGGCGAGCCGTGGTAGTGGAACTCGATGGTGTAGGTACGACCGGCGCGCAGCGTTTCTGGGAAATCCACGTAGACCGTGTTGTGGTCACGCTCGTATTTCAGCGTCGTGGCGGCCATCAGGATCTTGTCGACGGTGTAGTTGGCGTAAAGCTCCAACTGGATGCGGGTGTCGTCCTTAAGCATCTTGAAGCGGATGGCGTTCTTGCCACCGACTGTCTTCTTGTCGGGATCCACCCGGACGTCGAGCTCGTAATACAGGAGGTCGTTGTTGGCGCGGTAGCGGCCGTACTCTCCCCGCAGGACATCAAGGCGCGTCGGTGCCCTCAGCGTCGATGGCGGCTCTCGCCTGGCCGCTTGAGGGGCCGCTGTTTGGGCGAATGCCGGGCCGCAGAACACGGGGACGCCACAGCCGCAGATTACAAAGATGATTTCGATCAAGGGCCGAAGGCGCAAGCTCATGGTCTGCCATCATAAGGGACGTGCCGCCAATCCCGCTTCCTGTCGATGCGTTCATCGATCCCATCCGCGAGGCGCTCGATCGCCATCGGGCCGCGGTGCTGACGGCGGCTCCGGGAGCCGGCAAGACGACGAGGGTGCCGCCCGCGCTGGTGGATCAGGGTCGCGTGCTGCTGCTGCAGCCGCGCCGGGTCGCGGCCAGGGCCATGGCCCGTCGCATTGCCGACGAGCGTGGCTGGACACTGGGACGGGAAGTGGGATGGCATATCCGCTTCGAGTCGAAGGCGACTGCCGATACGCGATTGCTGGTCGTCACCGAAGGCATTCTCACGGCCTACCTCCAGGATGATCCGCTGCTCAGCAACGTCACGACCCTGATCGTCGATGAGTTTCACGAACGCAGCATTCACGCCGACCTGGGTCTGGCGCTGGCTCGCCAGGCGTGGCTCGCAAGACCGGACCTTCGCATCCTGGTAATGTCGGCGACATTAGAGACGGCGCCGGTGTCGCGCTTCCTGGGCGACTGCCCGGTGATTGATGTGCCGGGTACCCTGCATCCGCTGTCGATCAGCTACGGACCTGGCCAGACGATGGCCGAGGCACTGGATGAGGTGCTGCCCACCTCGCGCGGCAACGCGTTGTGCTTCTTGCCGGGGGCCGGCGAGATTGCGCGTGCGGCCCGGGAAACAGAATCGGTAGCGGCCCGGCACGGCGTGGAGGTGTTGCAGCTGTACGGCTCCATGGATTCCGACGCGCAAGACGCGGTACTTCGGTCAGACGAAGGCGCGCCTGGCGCGCCGAAGCGCGCAGCGCGAAGGCGCGTGATCCTGGCGACGAACATTGCTGAAACCTCCCTGACCGTCCCCGATGTTTCGATCGTGGTGGATTCAGGCCTGCACAAGGTCGCCCGCTACAACGGCGAGCGTGGTGTCGATAGCCTGACGCTCGAGCGCATCACCACCGATTCCGCGGACCAGCGAGCCGGCCGTGCCGCACGACTCGGACCGGGAACGGTCAGGCGGCTGTGGGATCCACGCGATCGGCTGCGGCCACACCGGGAGCCCGAAGTGCAACGCATCGACCTGGCCCAACCCGTGTTGTCGATCCTTGGCTGGGGCGGCGATCCGAGGACGTTTGAATGGTTCGAGCGGCCGACGGACGATCGCCTGGCGGTGGCCCTGGCGTTGCTGGAGCGCCTCGGGCTCGTGAAGGATGGCCATGCCACTGAATCAGCGCAGGTGTTTCGACGCCTGCCCCTCCATCCACGGCTCGCGCGCATCCTGATCGATGGCCAGGGCTCGTTCGAGGCCGCGGCGGCATGCGCGTGGCTATCGGAGCCGGGGCGGACCGAGGGTGGCCACCAGACGACGTCGTGCGACCTGCTGCCCATTCTCGACGCATGGCCCCGGATGCCATTCCACTTGAAGCGGGTCGCCGAGAACCTGGAGCGGAGCGCGGCCGCGGTGCTGGGCAGTCGCAAGGTTGGTCGCATCGACGAGACCGCGGTCAGGCAGGCCGTGTTGGCTGGATACCCGGATCGGGTGGCAAAACGGCGAAGCCCGGACCGCGTGACATTGGCGACCGGACATGGCGCGGTCATGGGACGCGAGAGCGGCGTGCGCGATGGTGAGTGGCTGGTGGCCTTGGATGTCGCTGCCGTAGGGGCGCCTCGTAGAGGCGGGTCTTTAGTCCCGCCTGCCCCAGCCAGACCGACAGAGGCAACCGTTCGTGCCGCATGTCGGATCGAATCTGAATGGCTGTCGCCGACCCGAACCGAAGTGATCCACCGCATCGACGAAGCCGGTATCGTCCGCGCGCATGCGACCGAGTTCTACGATTCGTTGGTGTTGC
>CAMBHC010000371.1 GCA_945866285.1 Candidatus Sulfopaludibacter sp. SbA3
GGGACGGCCTGATGAGGCTCTAAGTTGGCTTCAGCGTGGCCTTAAAGAACGAGATTTCGGGGGCGGTCCAGAGATCGCGTTGCGAGATACGTTGATGTCCATCCAGACCTCCCAAGGCTTGATCGACGAAGCGGAAGAGCAAGGGAGCGCAATTCGACAAATACTCGACGGCACTGGCACTCCGGACTCCTACTACGGCCTCTGGCACCTCCTTACGCGCGTGAAGTGGCTCTATCGCACCGGCCAGGCGGACGCCGGCGTCGCCGTCGCCATGGACGCCATTCCCCGAATCGAGCGCATGGCCGACCGAAACCTGCTCGAACGGATGCAGCTGCTCGCCGCCGAAGGCCTTGGACTCATTGGCCGCACCAGTGAGGGCGCGCGGCTGATGGCCACCGCCGTGACCGCCAACCCCGACCCGCCGCTGGAGATGATGGCCGAAGCCTCGCGGGTGGCCGGTCGCCTGACCGCAGACGATGATCCCGCGGCCGCCGCCAGCCACTTCGACCGTGCCACGCGCATCCTCCACCGCGTCGGTAACCTCACCGCCTGCGCCGAAATCGAGCGCGATGCCCGTGAAGCATCGGAACGCGCGGCCGTCTTCAGCGCCATGTCCACGGGCGCACTCGACGGCAGCCCCCTGATGGTCCGCGACGACCCGCCACCCCGGCTCGACCGCGGCCATCGCCTACCGGCCGCCGCTTACGCCGAGCGCATCGCCGCGCTCATCGACCTCGCCGCTCATCCGCCACTGCTCGCCGCTGAAGCCCTGTCCCTGATCGCCGACACCGACACCGCCCTGCACATCCGCATCATCGCGGCAGGACCCGCAGGCGACGTCGAACAGCGCGAGTCGTTCGCCGTCCAAGGAGCGCCGGCCTGGCGCGACGAGCATGCCGACATGGTCTCAATCCCCCTGGGGAGCCATCGCGACCGGGCATTCTCCATGCTGATCCTGCCGCGGCCCACGGCGCCCGCGCGGGCGACCCTACTCGCCGTTGAGCGGTTGCTCCAGGTCGCGCTGGCGCTCACCCGCGCCCGTCACCAGGAGCGCGAACAAACCGCGCTGTGGCCGGAACCTTCGCCCGAACAGCAACTGGGCCTGGTCTGCGCCTCCGAGCGAATGCTGGAACTCGTCAAATCGGTGCGCCGCGTGGCCCCGTCGAACGTCACGGTGCTGATTACCGGCGAGACCGGCGTCGGCAAGGAGCTGTTCGCCCGCGCCCTGCACCAGGCCTCGGCCCGCCACGACCACACCTTCCTGCCCTTCAACTGCAACACCGTGCCGCGCGACATCGTTGACAGCATGCTGTTCGGCTATCGCCGCGGCGCCTTCACCGGCGCGCAGGATGATTCGCCCGGGCTGATTCGCGCCGCCGCCGGCGGCACCTTGTTCCTCGACGAAATCGGCGAGATGAGCCTCGAGGCACAGCCGAAGCTGCTGCGCTTTCTCGAGTCGGGCGAGGTCCTGCCGCTCGGCGAGACCCGCCCCCAGTTCGTCGACGTCCGCGTGGTCGCCGCCACGAACGCCAACCTCGAGCAACTGGTCGCCGACGGCAAATTTCGCGAGGACCTCTACTACCGGTTGAGCGTGATTCCCCTGCACGTGCCGCCGCTGCGCGAGCGGCGCGAGGAGATTCCCCTGCTGGTCGATCACTTCGTGGACAAGTTCTCACACGAATTGCAGAAGCCCATGCTGCGGGTCGAAGAAGAGACGCTGGAATACCTGGTGCTCTTTCGCTGGCCCGGCAACGTTCGGCAGTTGGCCAATGAAATCCGGCGCATGGTCGCCCTGGCCGAGGCCGGCGCCGTGCTGATGCCCGAACACCTGTCACCAATGATTGCGGCGAGCCGGCGCACCGTACCCGCCAGTCAACGAACGCTGGAGCCGACGGAAATGGTGATGCGGCTCGACCAGCCCATGGCCGCCGCCACCGAGCACCTGGAACGGGCGCTAATCCAGCGCGCCCTTAAGATGTGCGGCGGGAAAGTCGACGATGCCGCCAAGACGCTTGGGTTGTCGCGCAAGGGTCTCTATTTGAAGCGCCAGCGACTTGGACTCGCCTAGGGCGGCACCCCGCTCGACGGATACTGCACAGGAAAATATCGCCTGGTACTTGACCCCGGCGCAAACCTGAACATACTGTTTCCCGGTCGGCTCCCTGCCCCTCAGCTTTCTTCCTCGGGAGCCATTTGTAATGTGGTGAGCCAAGCGACCGTGAATGAACTGCCCATCCTTTCTCAGGACGATGTGTGCCTGCGGGAAGTAGACCTGTCCGACGCGGCGGCATTGGCGGCACTGTTCGCCCGCCCCGATGTGTCCGCTCACCTGGACCCGCCTCCCACCACCGTCGACGACTTCGGCGCGTGGATTGCGCTCAGCCAATCCCGCCGTGCCGGCAATCGTGCCGCGTGTTACACGCTGCTCACCGGTAACCAGGAAGTGTCAGGCCTGTTCATGGCCTTGCGGCTGGACGACGACGACCGCGCCGAGATCGGCTTCGCCCTGTCGCCGGCGCTGTGGGGCTCGGGCGTGTTCCCAAAGGCCGTGGCCCTTTATCTCGAGTTCCTGTTCAACGAGTGGGGCGTGAAGACGCTGGTCGGCAAGACGCTGGTCCGCAACGTGCGCGGCGTGGGCGCCATGCGGAAGCTCGGCGCGAAGGTGGTGGACGAGTCCGTCCGCAACGGCCACCCCGAATACATCTGGACGCTAGAGCGGTAGCGTCGTCTTCAGAATCTCGGCAATCGCCTGGCGAACCGCCGGCGTGAGATGCGCGAACTTCTTGTCGGTCTCGGCCCCTGCCAGCACGCGGTTGATCTTCCCCACCACCAGACCCTTCACCTGCGGCGGCAACGCCAGGAACGAAGGCGAGTAGATCATGTAGCTGAGCGGATACTTCTGCAGGCGCGTCTTCAGGTCGAGGTCGCGCAGCGACCGGCCCCGCGCATCGCGCGGCCCCGCGGCCGTAAACTTCTCGGCGAAGCCAGACGAGCCGACGATCGGTCCATCGACGATCGGGGCTTCGTCGACGAACAGCATGTAGTCGACGATGGCATCGACCGCCTCGGCCACCCGCGACTCGGACGCGGGACCGCCGACCCGGGACTCCCACGTCGCGCGCGTGAACAGGTTGACGAGGTGTGCCTGGTGGTCCAACACCATCAGCGACACCACGTCACTGTACGGCGTCAGGTAGCCGCTCATGTCGACCTGACCTTCGAGCGAGACGCGCGCGGGCGGCGGC
>CAMBHC010000372.1 GCA_945866285.1 Candidatus Sulfopaludibacter sp. SbA3
CAACTCCGCAAGGATACGCAGCAGGTGAAACCGGGTCGTCCCAAGGCGTTTGTGTTTGCGTTCCGTCCGCCCAGCAAGGCGTTCAACATGCGCCTGAGCTTCAACAAGAAGAACGCGAGCAAGGACGAAGTCATTGCCGCGCTCGAGAACATCCTCCAAGAGCTCAAGCACGCCAACTAGGGCATTAAGTTAACATAAGATGTATTATCAGACTTAATGTAAACACCGAACAAACATGGCCTGTGGACGGTTTGTTGGTGGAGCTTAAGTAAACTACTGGCAACTGCCCTAGACGTGCCAGCCTGAATCCGAAGACCTCGCGTCGAACGTCCAGGAACCGGCGTGAGGCACGGTTTCCAGAACGCGGTCCGAACGGTCGCGGACCTGGATCTGGAACGCGAACGGTTGGCCGGACACGGGGCCGAACTCGGCAGCCGGAATTACCGCTTCAACCAGCTCGTCAGCCACCAGCCAAGTCGCCTTGATCGGAAGGCTGAAGACCTCGGGCGCCGAGACCAGGACGACCAGCGTCACCGAACCCGAACGAACCAAGTCGACGATCGCAGGGCCTGAGAACCGAATACAGAACTCGCCGGCCGCCCCGGCCCCGAGCAGCAGTTCGGCGACGCGGGAGGCAGGAGCCACCTCATGCATCGCGCCGGCCGGTCGACCAAGGGGGGCCCGAGCCGCACCCACCCATTCCAGGAAGCTGCTGTTCCGGCCATCGAGGGTGACCGACAGCCGGCCCAAAGGCTCAAGCCGATCGGGCGCCGGACCGGTGGAGATGTTCGAGGCATGCAGTTCGACCGGTACCGCTTCGCCCATGGCCACGTACGCGTTGCGGACATGGCGCCTGAAGAGGTCATCAAAATCCCGGTCGTGGTCCGACGAATGGTCGTCGCCGTACCACCAGAACCAGTCGCTCCCGTCGGCAATCAGCAGCTCCTCAAGCGCCCGGCTCCGGTCGGCAGGTGCGACGTCCTCGGCGCGCCGGTCCAGCATCGCGCGGGCCTCGGCCAGCTGCGACCAGGCCCGGCGGTCGTCGCGGTGGCCAATCCAGATGTAGAAGTCGGCGTTGATCCACGAACCGGCATGAACCGAGGCGAGCGGGACCGCCGGGGCCGTCGCCGCCTCGGCCATGGTGACGGTGCGGACGTCGGTGGCCTCGGCCAGGGCTGCATAGAGCGCGCGCAAGAACGGCCGGCCGCCGCCGGGGTAATGCTCCCAGGCATTCTCGCCGTCGAGGATCACGCTAACGGTACCGACTTCCCCGCCGGTGGCCGCGCTGAATCGTCGGCCGGCCTCGCGGACCCGCTCGACGAAATCTGCGGCCGCCGCGTCCGCGTCCCACGATTGGTAATGGAAGCCGATCCGGTCCGACAGCGCGTGGTCACGGAACAATGCGACCGGGCCATCCGGCCCGAGGCGATACGGACGGTACAAGAGGTCCGGCCGCACCGAGTGCCCAAACTCATCCCGCGGCAGGGCCTCGCCGAGCGACCGCGACAGAATGTCCTCGTCCGTGGCAATCCAGTTCACGCCGGCCTGCGCCATCAGGGCAACCGCTTCGTCTGAGACCGCCCCTTCCGACGGCCACATCCCGGAGGGCCGGCTGCCGAACGTATGCTCGTGAAACGCCAGCGCCCGAGACACCTGCTCCCGCGCGTCGCCGGGACGGGCAAACCGGGTGCGCAAGCGCTCCGACTGAGGAAAGCTCCGCAGCCCGGTATCCGTGTCGCATAGCAACGGCAGAATCGGATGGTAGAACGGTGAGCACGACAACTCGACGTTGCCGCGGGCGCCGGCGGCCCGATAGGCCGGCACGACCAGACGGAGCAACTCGAGCTCAATCCCGCGAAGCGTCGTCTTGTCACGCTCGCTGTAATCGTGGCCCTTGGCGATGAGCGCCTGCAACCGCGGGTCGCAGGCCAGCCAGTCCGGGTCGATCCACGCCAGCTTGTGCCACACCTGCAGGTCGCGCAGGTCAGCCCCGGAGAAGTCCCGTCCAGCCATGCGCGCGGCATGCAGCTCCGCGTACCGCGGGTATGGACCGATCATCCGGTCATACGGCGCGTGAAAGCCATTCGCCACCAGCCACCGCGCCTCGTCCTGGGTGAGCTCGTCGGCAGCCTTGAGGCCCAACGCCAGGTGACGGTCGTGAGCCCGGTCCTCGGCGAACGCCTGGACCTGGACAATCAGCGACGGGACGAGGTTGAAAGTGAGCCGAACGCCGGGGAATTCCTCCAGCAGGGCCACCATGCCCCAGTAGTCCTTGATGGCGTGGAGCCGGACCCACGGCAGGATGTGCTCGCCGGTTTCGAGGTCCTGATAATACGGCTGGTGCATGTGCCACAGCAGTGCCAGGTTCACCATGGGCAATAATGGGTGCAGATTGCGCGCCCAACAGGCGCGCTCAGCCACATGCGAATGCGAATCCTCGACCGGTACGTGATTCGGGAGATCATCCCGCCGTTCTTGATTGCCTTGCTGGTGTTCACGTTCATCCTGATTATCCCCTTCATCATCGAGTTGGCGGAACAGATGATCGCGAAGGGCGTGCCGTGGGCCACGTTGCTGCAACTGATGGGCACGCTCCTGCCGGGGGTGGCCGCGCTGACCATCCCGATGGCGCTGCTGATCGGCATCCTGGTCGCCATGGGCCGGCTCTCGGCCGACCGCGAAGTCGTCGTCATGATGGCGTGCGGCGTCAGCCCGTACCGGCTGCTGCAGCCCGTCCTGTTCCTGGGCGTGATCTGCTGGGGCGTCGCGTCGTGGGTGATGCTCGAGGCCATGCCCAACGCCAACCAGACCTTTCGCGAGATCTCCAACCAAATCGTGATGGACCGCGCCGAGGGCGAAGTCCGGCCGCGGGTCTTCTTCGAGGACTTCCCCAATCTCGTGCTGTACGTCAACGAAGTGCCGATCGGTGGCACCGGCTGGAACGACGTGCTCGCGGCTGATTCGAGAGATCCGGCGCAGCAAGTAATCTTCCTCGCGAAGCGTGGCCGCATGGTCATCGACCGCAACGCCAGGACCATCCAGATGGTGCTGGAAGATGGCACGCGGCACCGGACCGATCTGAACAATCCCAACAACTACGAAGTCGCGCGCTTCCAGAGCACCATCCTCACGCTCGATCCGGAAAGCGTGTTTCCCCGCAAGGGACCGGCCCGGGGCGACCGCGAGTTGTCAATCGAAGAGCTGAGCGCCAAGGCCGAGGAGATGCGTGCGCAGGGTCTGT
>CAMBHC010000373.1 GCA_945866285.1 Candidatus Sulfopaludibacter sp. SbA3
GACCCTTCAGGCCTCCCCCGCTTTGACCGGCGTCACCGTCAGCGACACTTTCCCGTCTTTCACACCAACCCGGAACGCGACCTCGCTGCCGTCAGCCGCATACTTCTGCACCTGGGCTTTCACCAGCGCGGCCACGCGATCCATCGGGACCGCCGCCTCACCCGCCGCCTGCTTCATCTCGGCGAGCTTCTCGTAAAGCTCACGCACCCGAGCATCATCAGCGCCGCCACTCGAAAAACGAACGACGCGCTCAGGAACCGCTTGCGGCGCCTGCTCGGCCCTGTCCACCGTCCGCGGTGGCGCCGGCGGCGGCTTCATGCCACCGCGCTTGGGGCGGCCACCTTCCATCGTGCTCAGTTGCCGCTCCCACAACTCGCAGAACTTCACGTACTTGTTCTGCAGCGACTCGAAGCGGAAGCGGTCCGCAGTATTCCGGATGAAGGCGCGGTCGTGCTTCTTGACCAGCGCTTCCACGCGCGTCCGAGTCTCCCACGGCAGGCGCGGCAGCCGGCCGGCAAAGAACATGTTGTATTCCGCCTCGAGCCGCCGGACCTCGGCCTCGAGGTGTTGCATCTCTTTGTCGAAATCGCTCTTGGGAGGCGCCACGGCCTGGAGCTAATCGAGAAGGAGGAACCAGATCATGGGCAGCCACAACTCGCGCGAATACGGAATGGGCCGGTCGTCAACCAGTACCTCGCAGCCAGGCACCGGCCCGGTGATCTCGAACAGGTCCTTCAGGGCCATCGCATCGCCAGGGAAGAACCGCGCCCGATGACGGAGATTGACGCCCTCGCCAATCTCCCGGTACTCGGCGGATGCCTTCGCCTTCTCCACCGCCTGATCGTAGTTCGGCCCATCAAAGGGCGGAAACACCAGGGTGACCGAGAACGGCAGGTCGCGGGGCCCGAACAGGGTGTTGTGGAGGTCGGGATCGAGCGCCGCCAGCTCCTCGGCGGTGGGCTCTTCCGGCTTCTCGACATACGGCCAGAACTTCTCGACCGGACGATGGGTGCGCTGCGACATGGACAGGGAAGCGTACTCTAAGGGTGCCAAGGTGCCAAGGTGTCCGCCTCCGCGACCGCAGGTCGCTATGGCGAGACCTCGCCGAAGCTCGCCTGCCATCTCGCGAGCGAAGGCGGGCCCAAGGTGCACTATGCTTTCTGCCGTGCCCGACTTCCGACTGATTCCCGCGATCGAGGCGATGCGGCAACGCGACGGCGTCCGTGCCCTCGAAGCCGCCTTCGGTGCTGCAGCCACCGTGCACGCCCTGCGTGCGGGCGCCAGCCGGCTTCGGGACACCATCGCCGCCGGCCAGGAGCCGGCGAGTGCCGCTGATGCCGCAGCCGCCGTTGAGCACAGCGCGCGGCAGGCGCTGACCGCTGGCGCGCGCGGGTCCCTGCGGCCCGTCATCAACGCCACCGGCGTGGTGATTCACACCAACCTGGGCCGGGCCCCGATCGCCGCCATCGCCCTTGAACGCGTGGCCGCCATTGCCGCCGGCTATTCGAATCTCGAGTACGACCTGGCGGAAGGCACGCGCGGCTCGCGAACGGTGCACGCCGAATCGCTGATCACCACCTTGACCGGTGCCGAGGCCGCCGTGGTGGTCAATAACACCGCAGCCGCGCTGCTGCTGATTCTCACCGCCCTCGCCAACGGTCGCGAGGTCGTGATCTCGCGCGGCGAGCTGGTGGAGATTGGGGGCGGCTTCCGCGTCCCCGACGTGATGCGCCAGTCCGGTGCCACGCTGCGCGAGGTCGGCACCACCAATCGCACGCGCCCCAACGACTACACGGCGACCGTCTCGAAAGCGACGGCCATGTTTCTGCGCGTGCATCCTTCCAACTTCCGGATCGAAGGCTTCACCGAACGGCCATCGCTGGCGGATCTCGTGCAGGCCGGCCGCGCCACGGGTGTGCCGGTGGTCGAAGATATCGGCAGTGGCTGCCTGGTTGACGATCTCGCCGGCGAGCCATCGGTCCAGGCGTCGATCGCCGCCGGCATCGACCTGATCTGCTTCAGCGGCGACAAGCTGTTGGGCGGTCCGCAGTGCGGCATCATCGCCGGCCGCAAGGTGCTGGTCGATCAATTGCGGACGCATCCGTTGATGCGCGCGGTACGCGCCGACAAAATCACCTTTGCCATTCTTGAAGCCACGCTCGCGGAGTATGTCGCCGGACGCGCGAACCTGACGGTGCCCGTGCAGCGGATGCTGCACGCCACCGCCGACGAGATCGAAGCGCGCGCCATGGCGCTCGGCGAGCAGTTGGCGGCGCGCGGCTGGCAGACCGCGTTGATGAGCGGCTCATCTGCCGTCGGTGGCGGCAGCGCGCCCGGGCTGGGCTTGCCCACGGTGTTGCTCTGCCTCAGCCGCGCAGGTGAATCGGCCACCGCGGTCGAAGCTTGGCTGCGCACCCTCGACCCGCCGGTGGTGGCGCGGATTGAGAACGAGCGGGTGGTCCTCGATCTGCGAACCGTGTCGCCGAACCAGGACGAAGTCCTCGCGACGCTGCTGTCCGCATCCAGATGAGAGAGGCAGGGGCGTCCCAACAGCTTCCCGAGGAGTTCGAGGCGGAGTTCCGCGAGAGCCGCATCAAGAACCTGATCGACCTCAACCTCAACACGTTCTGGTCGATCGCGGTCATCCTGCTGGCCTTCGGCCTGTGGGACGCGTTCGTTGACCCGGCGCACTGGCAATCCGCATTCACGGTCCGGGTCATCGGCGCCGCGATCGTCGCCGCCACGGGCGGGTTCCAGAATCTGCCGGGCAAGGCGGGCTGGTTGCCGTTCCTGGCCAAGGTCCGGCTCGTGGTTGCCGTGCTGGCTTCGGCCATCGCCGCCGCGAGCCTCGATCGCGGCTACGGCTTCGGCGTCGCCGGTGTCGTGGTCATCATCCTGACCGGTCCTTACGTCGCGATCGACAGCCGAGACCTGCTCCGCACGAACCTCGCGGCCCTGGCGGCGTTGGCCGGGTGGCTGCTCGTCGCGCCCCTCGATCGCTTCGATCGGATCGGCACGGCCGCCTTCGCACTGCTGGCCATGGCCGTGAGCACGCTGCTCGGGCGGGTGCTCGAATCGTCCAACCGACGCGCCTTCGCGCTTGATCTCGAGCTGCACCGCGATGCCCGCACCGACGCGCTGACCGGGCTCGCCAACCGCCGCGGCATGCAGGAGCGCGGCCGCGTCGAACTGAAACGCGGCAAGCGGTCGGGCGCTCCCGTCAGCGTGCTGCTGTGCGACC
>CAMBHC010000374.1 GCA_945866285.1 Candidatus Sulfopaludibacter sp. SbA3
AATGCCTTGGCCACGTCGCTGTCGGGGTTACGGGTGAGGGCGCGGAGTTTGAAACCCTTGCCGGCCAGGGCGCGCGCGGTGGCGCCGCCCTGCTGGCCAGTGGCGCCGGTGATGAGAATGATGCGTTCAGCCACAGATCTTCCTTCGCAGGGGCCGCCGAAAAGGGCAGCCGCCGATTAGTCAGTGATTGGACGCCGATTCTGACCGATGGGTACGAGATACGAGTTCGCTGGCACTGGCTCGGTCTCGCCGCCGCCTTCGTCGTGCACTGCTGGGCCCTGAACAACTTGCCCGTTGCTTCGGGATTTTCGTTCTTCAGACAATCCCCGTTGACTTTCGCTTTTTATTCGTTACAATGGCGAAAGTTAAGCGAATTGAGGTGAGATATGGCCGTCCGCGCCACCGTTGAAGCCCTGCTCCGAGAGCGAAAACTCGATCGTACTCTCACCTCTGCCATTCCTGAACGTCTGGGCGAAGACGCGGTGGCACCGCTGGACGTCGATGCCCTCGACCGTGGACTCGCCGGTGGCTTGCCGCGAGGGCAGGTGTCTGAAGTGGTGGGACCGGCCTCGTCTGGTCGTACGGGATTGGTGTGGGCCGCGCTGGCGGCCGCCACGCGCCGCGGCGAAACCGTGGCCCTGATCGATACGTTCGATCGCTTCGACCCGCCGACGGCGGCGGCCGGCGGCATTGTGCTGCCGCGCCTGCTGTGGGTGCGTGGCCAGGCCGTATCAAAAACCGCGGTGGCCATCGACCCGGCGTGGCTGCCGGGCGTGCGCGCGGTTAACGGCCCCGGCACGTTCGTGGAGCGCGTGATCGATCGCGCCATCAAGTCGCTGAACCTCGTCGTGCAGTCGGGTGTGTGCACGCTGGTGGCGATCGATCTGATCGACGTGCCGGCGCAGGCGCTGCGCCGCTTGCCGGCCTCCACCTGGTTCCGCATCGAGCGCGCCATCGAAGGCAGCGACACCGCCGTGGTCATTCTCGCGGCCCAGTCGGTGGCTCGTAGTTCTGGTGGTCGTTCCATTCAGATGGGCGCTGACGATCCCGGGTCCCGGATCCCGGATCCCGGCATCAAGTGGAAAGGCGAGCATGATCGGACGCGTCGTCTGAGCGGCGTGCGCACGACCACGGCCATCGGTGGGGCGCGCTGGTCGGGCACGCAACAAGTCGCCGTCCACACGCGTTTCGTCCACGCGGTGTAGCCGTGTTTGCCGCACTTGTTGCTCCGTCGATTCCGGCGGTGGCCATCATTGACGTCGCGCGTGCGTTCACGCCGCGCTTCGAACAGGTGGGGCCGCTCGTGTTGCTCGATGCCGGTGGCCTGTCGCGCCTGTTCGGCAGTCCGCAGGACCTGGGCACGCATTTAAGCGCGGCGCTGGCGAAGCACGGCCACGGCGGTACGGCTCCGCGAGTCGCGATCGCTTCGACCCAAACCGCCGCGGCCTTACTTGCCCTCGGCCGCCCCGGCCTCACGGTCGTCGAGCCTGGGCAGGAAGAGAAAGCGCTCGCGCCTCTGAGCGTGAGCGTGCTCGATCGTTACGAGAAGCTCAAGGAACTGCGAACTGGAGAGAATCGCCACCTCGAGATCCTGACCAAGTGGGGGATCCGTACGCTCGGCGCCTTTGCGGCCATTGCGGGACCAGAGGTGTTCGAACGTCTCGGCGATCACGGCCTGCAGTGGCAGGCGCTGGCGCGTGGCGTGGATGCGCGTCCGCTGGTGCCGTGGGTGGATGAAGTACCGTTCGAAGCGGCGCTGGAACTCGAATGGCCCATCGAGGGCCTGGAGCCGTTGTCGTTTGTGCTGGCTCGGCTGTTCGAGCCGTTGTCGGAACGATTAGAGCAGGCCGATCGCGGTGCGGCGGTGATCCACACGTCGCTGCGCTTGACGACCAAGCGCGTGCACGCGCGCACGCTGCCGTTGCCCTCGCCCATGCGCGATCCCAAGACGCTGCGCACGCTGGTGCTGCTCGACCTGGAAACGCATCCGCCCGATGCGCCCATTGATACCGTGCGCGTGTTCATCGAGCCCACCCCTGGCCGCGTGACGCAGTGGACATTGCTCGAACGCGCGCAGCCGGCACCGGAGCACGTATCCACGCTCGTGGCGCGCCTGAGCGCGCTGATGGGCGACACGCATGTCGGCTCCCCGCGACTGACGGATACGTGGAAGCCGGGAGCCTTTGCGATGGCGCCATTTGAGGTATCAGAGGTGCCAAGGGTGGCAGAGGTGCCAAGGGTGCCAAGGGTGCCAAAGGTGCCAGGGCGGGGTGCCGAGGTGCCGGGGGCGGAGGTGCCGAGTGCACTGCGCCGGTTCCGGTTTCCCATTCCTACGCGCGTGCAGGTGCAAGAGGGCCGGCCCATTCGTGTTGCCACCGACCGCCAGGGCTTCTCCAGCGGCGCCATCGTCCAGTCCGCGGGACCGTGGCGCACCTCGGGTGAGTGGTGGCAAGAAGGACAGGCCTGGGACCGCGATGAATGGGACGTGGCCATGGCCGACGGCACCATCTACCGGTTGGTGGTTGAACGCGGCGTGGGGCAGTGGTTCCTCGAGGGGATCGTGGATTAGAGGACGCAGAAAGAGTTAGCCACAGAGGACGCAGAAGACACAGAGAAATTCTTTTCTAACTGCCACGCTGACCCGAACTGTCACCACGCCTTTAATAATTCTTCTCTGAGTCCTCTGTGTCCTCTGTGGCTTACATCGAACTGCACACGTCATCTGCCTTCAGTTTTCTACGCGCAGCCTCCTCGCCGGAAACCATCATCGAGCGCGCCGCCATGCTCGGTTACCCGGCGGTGGCGCTGCTCGATCGCGACGGCGTCTCGGGTGCGCCGCGCTTCCACAAAGCTGCGCTCGCCGCTGGCCTCCGGCCGCTGATCGGTGCGGAGCTGACAGTAGATACAAGCCGGGAGTGGGGAGTCGGGAAGCGGGAGTCGAAGAGAGTAGCCGGCAAGGGCTGTTCCGAGTCCCGACTCCCGACCCCTGGCTCCCGATCCCTGTGTTCTCTTCCCGTCCTGGTCTCGTCCCAGGAAGGCTGGCGTAATCTCTGCCGCCTGCTGTCGCGCATGAAATTGCGTGCGCCGAAAGGCGAGGGGGCGCTGGGGCTCGATGAACTCGACGGCTTCACCACCGGGCTGATTGCCATGCCGGGCCGCGCGTTGCTGCGGGCCGAGCGCTATGGAGTCGGCGGACTGCTGGATCGCATTGTTG
>CAMBHC010000375.1 GCA_945866285.1 Candidatus Sulfopaludibacter sp. SbA3
TTGTTGAGGACGGCCACGCCATCGGTCTGGTCCGCCATCAACTTCAGGTCGTCGTGGCGATCGCGCAGCCACGCATTGTCCACGCCCATCGGCAGGTCGAACCGCGTGGGTTGATCGAACACGATCAGCCCGCGCGCATCAATCGGGTAGAAGCTGACATTGGCGCGGTTGGCGCGCTGCAGCAACTGGCGGAACTCCACCTCGTGATCGATGAATGCCAGCATCACGCGCTCACGCTCGCAGGACTCCATCCCCTGCGCGATGCCGCGCTGCGCGTCGGCCGCACCGGGCCGCCGGATGCCACCGGTCAGCGGATCAGCGCCGAGGGGATCCTGCCGCGGCACCTGGCCGCCCAGAGGGCCGCCCAGCTGTTCGTCACGCTGATAGAGCGGCCACCCTTCCGTGAACAGCAGCACGAACTTGCGTTCGGGCCGCAGGCCGCCCAATCGAGTCACCAGGCCATCGAGGGCCTCGAGTGTCTGCTGCTCACGCAGCCGGGCAATCATCTTGGCGGCGATCCCCGGATGCTGGGTCGGCGGATAGCACTGCTCGAACCCACTCTCACGCGGCGACAGCTGGGCCACCTGGTCCTTGATGCCCCACGCCCAGTGGTCGGTGATCATCCGCTCGACGCTCGCCGTTCGCCGGCTGTAGGTCACCGCGCTCGGCGACATCTCGGGTGTCATGACGCCAATCATGTCGTCGGGGCCAATGATCTTGTCGAGCGACTCGACGATCGGCCTGTTCGCGCGGTAGGAGCCGGCCACTGACACGTGAAAGCGATCGAAGAAGACGGTGAACAAGCGGGCCGCATCAGCCGCCGCGTCTCGCATTCCGTCGATGGTGGTGGGTTCGCTGCGCGTCACGGCAGTTCCTGAGCCGCGCGCCGTGAACAACTCGAGGCTTTCGATCTGCTGCGGCCGATCGTCCTCGAAGACCTCGATCTCTTCGGGCTTGAGGTCGGTGAGCGCCACGCCGTTCACCGACACGTAGGTGTCGACCCGCACCAGGTTGGCACCGGCGCGAAATCGAGGGAGTGGCCCTTCGGGCTGTTGGGCGCCAAGTCCCAGCGTGGCAACTGCGATGCCCAAGGCGATGAGCCGGATCCGCATCTCGCCACTCTACCTGAAAGCTGAAAGGGCGCGCGGTCGTCGGCCGATCGCCTACTGCTTCAGCAAGTCTTCGATTCGAGCGCGGACAATCGCGATCAGCTCGTCACGGTCGTCCACGCCCATGCCCGTCGTCTCCACGGGCTCGCCGATGCGAATGCGGCACATCACAGGCCGGACGAACCAACTGCCCTTCTGCATGGCATCGCGGCCGCCCGAGATGGCGACGGGCACGATTGGCGCCTGCGCCTTGATGGCCATGATGAAGCCGCCCTTCTTGAACGGCAAGAGTTCCGCAGTGCGGCTGCGCGTGCCTTCGGGGAAGATCAAGAACGAGTTGCCCGCGCGAATGGAGTCAGCGGCCCGTTCAATCGACGCCATCGACGCTTCTTTGCGTTCGCGGTCGACGGCAACAAAGCCGCCAGCCAGCATGACCTTGCCGAGGATGGGCAGTTTCTTGAGCTCGGCCTTGAACAACACGTGCAACCGGCGATGCAGCGCCTGGAACAGCACCGGCGGATCGACGTTGCTCTCGTGGTTCGAGCAGAACACCGCGGCGCGGCCGGCCGGGACTTTCTCCGCACCCGTCACTCGATAGCGAATGCCCGCCATGCCGAGGGCCAGGCCGACGCCAATGTGGCCCAGCTCGTAGAGCACGCCCTTGAGTTTGAACGGAATGGCGATGCCGAGACCGATCGGCCCGGCGATGAGGACGTAAAGGGAGACGATGACGTAGGTCAGTACAGACCTGACGGCGGCAATGAGTGTAGTCATGCCGCCGTCAGTCTAAGGTCAACGCGGCTTAGGACGCGCGAGCCTGGCGGCGAGCCGGAGCTGCCACGGGCGTCACGCGCGCCGCGGCTTTCGCCGGGGCCGCCTTGGTCGCACGCGTCGCGGCCCGCTGGGCCGAACGCGCCTTCTGGACAAAGCACTTCTCGAGGGCGGTGTTGACCCGCTCTTCGATGTCGGCCGCGGTGGTCCGCATGACCTCGGAAATCTCCGAGACAATCAGGGCCTTGGCGCGGTCGAGCATGCGCTTTTCGCGGAACGAGAGGCTCTTCGACTTGGCCAGGAACGTCAGGCTCTTCAGCACATCGGCCATGTCGTAAATGGAGCCGGTGCGCATCTTGTCGGAGTTATCCTTGAAACGGCCCTTCCAGTTCTGGTGGTTGTCGATCTTACCGTCGCCCAGCAGTTGGAACAGTCGTTCAACTTCCTCGTCCGTAATAGCCCGGCGCAGCCCGACGTTATCGACGTTGGCTACCGGAACCAGGACGGTCGTTTCGTTCGAAAGAATCCGAAGGTGAAAGAAGCCACACGTAGTTCCGAGAATGGTCTTCTCTTCGACCTTCTCGACGACCCCGAGCCCATGATTCGGGTATATGACCTTGTCACCGATCTTAAATCCCACGTGCCCCTCGTTTCGAGATGGTGATTACTGGCAGGAGTGAGTGCTCTATCAGGTTCTGTGAGTATAGCCGAGAAAGAGGGCGAAATCAACGGAAATAGGCCGAAAATGGCGCGATCTCGTGAGTTTTATGAAACCTCTCCAGCCCGGAGTAACCCCTGATTCGACACACGGTTAGGGGTCTTTTCGCCTCCCCTTTTAGGGCCTTGATATGCTCTCGAACATGTTCCGACTCGTACTGCAGCTGAGCTTGGCCGTTCTGGTGACCTCGGGAAGCCTGTTCGCGGGCCAATCACCGGCGGCCAAACGACCCGATGCGCCTCAACTTGCGCCCTATGTCCCCACTCCGCACGAGGTGGTGGACCGCATGTTGACGCTCGCCGGCGTCACCAATCGTGATGTTGTCGTCGACCTGGGCTGCGGCGACGGCCGCATTCCGATCGCCGCGGCGAAGAAGTTTGGAGCGCGAGGTATCGGAGTCGATATCGACCCGCAGCGCATCGCGGAGGCGAACGCCAATGCCAAGGCCGCAGGCGTCGAACAGCTCGTGACGTTCAAGCTCCAGGACGCGATGAAGACCGACGTGTCCGGCGCCTCGGTCGTGACCACCTATCTGCTGTCGGCCTCGAACCTGAAACTGCGGCCGCTGCTGACCGCGCAACTCAAGCCCGGCTCACGAATCGTGACGCACTCGTT
>CAMBHC010000376.1 GCA_945866285.1 Candidatus Sulfopaludibacter sp. SbA3
CCGACGCCGCGATGCCGAGAATGACGAGGACGAACGAGGTTTGGGCCATCGACTCCTCGTACATCTGCGCCAGCGTTCGCACCCGCGCCAACGGCAGGTTGGGGTTGATCGTCCAGACCGCCTGCTGCACTTCCGCCAGGAAGCCAGGCGACTGCAGGCGTGACGATCGAATGGCGTAGCTCATCGACCGCTGCACGTCCGGCTTGGCCTGTTCGTAGTCGTTGATGAACAGCATTGGCCAATACACCGTCGGCGGCGCCGCCATCGTCGGGCCATCCTGGCGCTCGTTGCCGACCACGCCGATGATTTCCACCCAGGAGGCCGTGGGTATTCGCCGAACGCGGCGGCCGACGGCCTTGGCCGGTTCGCCCCAGTACTCGCGCGCGATGCTTTCGCTGATCATGACGACCGGCGCGGTGCCATGCACGTCGGCCCACGTGAAGGCGCGACCGGCGATCACCGGATTGCCCATGGTTTCGAAGTAGTGCTCGCCCAGCCACTTGTAGCGCCGGATGGGCGGAATCTGGCCATCCGCCCTGGGGAAATCTTCGACCCAGAGCGGATCGTTGCTGTTGTTGCCATCCATCGTCAGCGAGGATGACAGCCCGACCGATTGAACGCCTGCGACCGCTTCGATGCTGTGCGTGATGTCCTCGTGCAATCGCGCCACCTGGGCCGGGTCGGCGACGAGCGCGTCCGGTACGGAAATGCGCAGTGTCAGCACCTCCTCCGGCCGGGTAAAGCCCGGCGGCACGTCGCGAATCGCGAGGAACGTGCGGACCATCAGCCCCGAGGCGACCAGGAGAATCGCCGCGAGTGCCACCTGCGCGACAACAAAGGTGTTGCGCGCGCGGTGACGTTCGCGGCCTTCACTGGAGCCGCGCGAGCTGTCCTTCAACGCCGAGGCGAGATGCGGGCGCGCGTACTTCGCGACCGGAATCGCGCCGAACAGCAATCCAGCGGCGACCGAGATCGCCAGGGTAAAGCCCAGCACCAGCGGGTCGAGCGTGATCTCGTCCAGTCGCGGCAGGTAGGCCGGCTGCAAGTACACCAGCAGCTGGATGCCGGCATACGCCAGCCCGACCCCGACCACGCCGCCGAGCAAGGCGACGAGCAACGATTCCGACAATAACTCCCACGCAATGCGGCGGCTTTCGGCGCCAAGCGCGAGGCGCACGGCCAACTCCTGCTGTCGTCCCTCGGCGCGCACCAGGAACAGGTTGGCCACGTTGGCGCAGGCCACCACCAGCACGAGAACCACGGTGCCCAGCAGGATCCACAGCATGCTGCCGATGTCGCCGACCACGTCAACTGTGAGCGGTCGCACCAGGGCGCCGATCCGCGCCTCGTCGAACATCTTCTTCGTGAAACCCGGCGGCAGCGGGAAACGGTCGACCAGTGTCGGCAGCAGCCGATCAATATCGGCGTTGGCCTGGGCAATGGTGACCCCCGGCTTCAGCCGGGCCACGCCCTGGTAGCTGAAGCCCAGCGCCTGGACCTTGCCGCGGTCAAACTTGAAGGGCAGGACGAGCGACGGGTTCTGGTTGAGGAATCGGAATCCTTCGGGCAACACGCCCACGACCTGGCGCGCCCGGCCGTTCACTTGCAGGCTCTTGTTGATCGCATCGGCACTGCCGCCAAATGCCCGTTGCCAGTAGCTGTGGGAAATCAGCACGACGTCTGGGCCGCCGGGCAAATCATCCTCCGCCGTAATGCCGCGTCCCAGTGCCGGGCGAACCCCAACCACGTCCAGCGTGCCGTCGGTGACGGTCAGGGCGTCTACCTGTTCGGGCTCTCCCTGGCCGGTGATCGTCGCCGAGCCGTCAGACCAGAGTCCGAACGACTGGAACGACTGGGCGCTGTCGCGATACATGAAATAAGTGCCGGCCGATTGATTGAGCGGCCCATCCAACACCCCCGGCGCGACATGCCACACGCCCACCAGCGTCTCAGGCTGTGCGTACGGCAAGGGCTTGAGGATGATGCCGTTGACGACGCTGAAGATGAGGGTGTTAGCGCCGATCGCGACCCCGACGGTGATGACGGCCGTGAGCGCAAACGCGGGACTCTTGAACAGGCGGCGCAGGGCGAGTTTCACTCTCAGTGAGACGATGGCCAACCTCGGGAAGTTCGCCTAAACTGTGCAGATATGTTGCCCAGCTTTCTTGACTCCGTGGTCGCCCTCATTATCAAGACTTCCACGGACCTGCCGCCCGACGTGCGGGCGGCCATGCGCCATGCCCGCGATACGGAAGAGGCCGATTCGCGCGCCGGCCAGGCGCTCAGCATCATTGGCCAGAACATCGACCAGGCCGTCGAGGTGGAGGGCGCCATTTGCCAGGACACCGGCATGCCGACGTTCGAGGTGAAGACGCCAGTCGGCGTGAACCAGATCCTGCTGAAAAAGCAGATCAAGGAAGCCATTGTCGAAGCGACCAAGCGAGGCAAGCTGCGGCCCAACTCGGTCGATTCGCTGACCGGTGAGAACAGCGGCAACAACCTCGGCCCCGGCACGCCGGTGATCCACTTTGAACAGTGGGAGCGCGACGACATCGAGGTGAAGCTGTTGCTGAAGGGCGGCGGCTGCGAAAACATGAACGCGCAGTACTCGCTGCCTGCCGAGCTGCCGCACCTGGGCCGCGCCGACCGCACCATGGAAGGCGTGCGCAAGTGCATCCTGCACGCGGTGTGGAACGCGCAAGGCAAGGGCTGCGCGCCGGGCGCCCTCGGCGTCTGCATCGGCGGCGATCGCACCAGTGGCTATGTCGAAGCCAAGCAGCAACTGTTCCGCAGCCTGGACGACCTGAATCCCGACGCGCGGCTCGCCGACCTCGAAGCGGAGATCATGCGCACGGTGAACACACTTGGCGTCGGCCCCATGGGCTTTGGCGGCCGCGTCTCGCTGATCGGATGCAAGGTCGGGGCGCAGAACCGCTTGCCGGCCAGCTTCTTCGTGTCGGTCGCGTACGACTGCTGGGCGTATCGCCGGCTCGGCGTGACGCTGGACGGCACGACCGGTGCGATCAAGGAATGGATCTACCGCGATCCATCAGTACCGACCATCCCGATGATGGACCAGGCCGGCTTCAAGCGCACCGGCAAGGAAGTGGTGCTGCGCGCGCCGATCGACGAAGCCACCATCCGCTCACTGAAGGTCGGCGACGTGGTGATGATCAGCGGGCCGGCGTACACCGGGCGCGATGCCGTGCATCA
>CAMBHC010000377.1 GCA_945866285.1 Candidatus Sulfopaludibacter sp. SbA3
TGCTGGCGCCAAGCGGCGCGGCCGGGCAGGGCTCGCCGGCGATTCAGCCGCTCGATCGGCCCCTGCGCGTCTTCCTGGACTGCCGCACCGGCGGCTGCGACCAGGAGTTCTTCCGCACCGAGCTGGCGTGGGTAGACCACGTTCGTGACCAGAACGACGCTGACGTCCATGTGCTGGTCACCGGACAGGGGACCGGCGGTGGCGGCACGGAGTTCACGATCCGGTTCATCGGCCAGGGCCAGTGGGACGGCCAGGCAGACACCCTGCGACGGAATACCGAGGCGGCCGAAACCGACGACGGGAGGCGGCGCGCCCTGGCGCGAGTCTTTGCCCTGGGCCTCGCCAGGTTCGCTGCAATCACACCCATCGGGGCGACGCTGCGGGTGGCGCCCGCCTTTGCCGCAATGCCGGGAAGCCAGACCACGGCAGCCAACGACCCCTGGAACTTCTGGGTCTTCCGTACCAACTTCAATCTCAACCTGAACGGCGAAGCCACCAGTAATTTCACCAACCTCAACGCCAACCAGTCGCTCAACCGGACGACCGCGGACTGGAAGATCAACTTCAACGCTGGCGTGGCCTACAACGACAGCGCGTACGAGTTGAGCGACGGCGAGGTCTTCCACTCGTATCGTCGCGGGTGGAACATCAACAACCTGACAGTGAAGAGCCTCGGCGACCATTGGGCGGTGGCCGGCAAGGCGGGGGCCTCACGCAGCAGCTTTAACAACCAGAAGCTGAACGTGCGGATCGCGCCGGGCGTCGAATACAACGTCTTCCCTTACAGCGAGTCCACCGAACATGAACTGACCCTGCAGTGGACTACCGGCATCAACCGTTTCGTCTACGACGACGTCACCATTTACGGCAAGACCGAGGAAACGAAGTGGGACCAGGCACTGATGACGCGGCTCAATCTCCGCCAGCCCTTTGGCACGGTCAGCGTCACGGTCGAGGGCGCGCATTACATCGGCGACCCGGGGAAATATCGCCTGGCCCTGTTTGCCGACAACGAACTGCGCATCACGCGCGGCCTCTCGCTGCGTCTTGACGGCAGCTACCAGATCCTGCACGACCAGATCTACTTGAGGCTCGGCGAGGCCACCGACGAGGAGATCATCGCGCGCCAGCGCCAACTGGCCACGTCGTACCGCTTCTTCCTGGCCGTGGGATTCACCTACCGATTCGGTTCGATCAACAACAACGTCGTCAACCCACGTTTCGGCGGTGGCGGTGGCGGTGGCGGTGGCGGTGGCGGATAGCCGGCCGTGCGCTCAGAGTGCCTGTTCGAAGGCGCGAATCAGATCGGCCGCCGGCATGCGATTCCAGGTCTCGTTGACACCGAACGTGATCGTCGCCGGCCCCTGGGGCCCGGACATCGCAACCCCGCGCTCGGCCAATCGCTTGCCGACCTCGGCGACACTCACGCCCTTGAACGTCACGCGGGCCAGGTTGGTGCCGTTGGGGATGCGCTCGATACTGCTGCGCGGGTGCTTCGCCATCGCAGAATAGAACGTCTCGGAATTCTGGACCGCGCTCTTGAGGCGGCCTTCAAAACCATCCATGTAGTGACGCGCGACCAGCGCCGCATTCCAGCCCACGGCGAGGTTCCCACCGAACATCCGGCGCACGTGGAACATGCCGTCGAGTACGCGCTTGGGACCCGCCAGAATCGCGCCAATGCCGCAGTTGAAGTACTTCCAGATCGACACGTACACCGTATCGAAGTGCGCGGCATACTCCGCCGGCGAGATACCGGTATACGCGGAGGCGATGAACAACCGCGCGCCGTCGAGATGCATCCCGATGCCCTTGTCCCGCGCGAAGGCGGAAATGCGCTTCGCCTCGTCCCAATCGAACATCTGGCCGGTGAGACGGCGAATAGGACTCTCGATGACGATCGCCCCGACGTCGGTCGCGACGCGGCCGCCAGCCGTGCGCGTCAGCACGGCTTCCACGTCCGCCTGCGTGAACGTGGCGTTGCCGGCCGCCAGCGGCATCAGCGTCTGCCCCGACAGCGTCTGGCAGGCGTCGCCGGTGTCGTTGTAGATGTGGCTCATCTCGGGAACGATTACCCGGCGTTTCGATCCTGCGAGTGCGCGCAGCGCCAGTTGGTTGGCCAGCGTGCCGGACGGCATGAACACTGCGGTCTCTTTGCCCAGCAGCTTGGCCCAGTGTTGCTCAAACGCCTCGACCTCGCCGCCGAGCAGGTAGTTGTCCTCGGCGACCTCTCTGGCCTGGCACAGCCGGTGCAACAGTGCGGCGTACTCGCGAGGCGTGATGCCAATGCCGTCGCCGGCGGTGTGCACGATGCGATCGGGTTCAGCCGCGGCGCTGGCGAGCACTGACGTGTACGGCAGGCAGCCGAGGCCGGCGGTGGCGCCAAGCGCGCCCACGAAGCCGCGTCGGGTGATGGGGTCCATGGTTCTCTCCGGCGTCATTTTATGGGCACTTGGAATCCCGACCAGCTGTGCTCTCCCGACAAGAGTTGCCCTGCCGCCTCAAGTGCCCTCCCGTCCGGAGCTGAATATACTGCAGTTGCGTGGCGCTCAGCGCGCGCGGCACAACGCGCTGGTTTCGCGAGGCCGATACGCGACGAATGGTTCTCGAGTTCTCGCCTGCGGACCCGCGGAGCCTGCTGGGCCACCTGCTGGCACGGTTGGCCGACGGGGTTAAAGCGCTGTACACTTTTGGCGCTGGTTTGTGATGTATCGAATCCTGGAGGGCTGCCCGCGTTGCGGTCATTACCCGGTGCACGGGTCACACGTGCGCGGACCGTTCGAATGGCTGCGTCGCCGGCTCACAGAAAAGCGGCCGTTCCGATGCCCCGCGTGCCAGTGGCGCGGCTGGGCCAATCAGAGTTGGGAACGCCGGCAACGCCTCGATCCACATGGCGTGCGTTTAGGCCGGCGAGCCGAGGACCCGAAACTGCCCCGCGCGGCGAAGCCGAACACCCACGACGACCGCTGATTGCGCCGGCGGTGCTGTGACGGTGTCAGACACCACGGCAGAATCTGCGACCTTGGGCGGCAGATTCTGCCGTGGTGTCTGACACCGTCCAACCGTCCAATTTGACCTATACTCCCCCAGCCGGAGGATTGATTTCATGCAAAGACGACTGACCTATGCCCTGTTAGCGGCGACGCTGCTGGGCGGGGGCGCGATCGCGGCCCAGACCAAAGCCACCGCCACCAATGTGGCCACGATT
>CAMBHC010000378.1 GCA_945866285.1 Candidatus Sulfopaludibacter sp. SbA3
CCGCCGCCGTAGCGGCGAGATGATCCGGCGGCACCGCCACCACGATCTCATCGATCCGATCGCTCGCGATGAGCGCGTCGATGCTGAGATCAAGAATCGAGCGGCCCGCGAGTGCCAGGAACTGCTTGGGGCGATCCGCACCCAGGCGGACGCCTCGTCCACCCGCGGCAATGATGGCAGCTACGTGCATTGATGACTGGATTGTACCCCGGCCACCCGCTACCCTTTGACGGCAGATGATCAGCAGACGCTCCTTTGTGAAATCGGCTTCAGGCTTGTTTGCAGCTCCCGCGATGATGAGCCGCGTGCTGCAGGAATCAGCCGCCCCCCTCATGCCCGGCGCCGTGCAGGTGGGCGATGTCACGCCGGCCCGCGCCATGATCTGGAGCGCCACCACTCGCGCCGCGCGGATGATGGTGGAGGTGTCGCGCGATGAGCGCTTCACGTCGCCGCGCCTGATCGAAGGCCCAGCGGCGCTCGAGAGCAGCGGCTTCACGGCCAAGCTCGATCTCGCCGGCCTCACAGCAGGCGAACCGGTCTTCTATCGCGTCTGGTTCGACGATCTCGCGCGTCCTGGCCTCCTCAGTCCGCGAGTGACCGGCCACTTCCGCGCCGCCCCCACCGAGGCCCGCCCTCTCACCATCTGCTGGTCCGGCGACGTCGTCGGCCAGGGCTGGGGCATCAATCCCGAGTTTGGCGGCCTGCGGCTCTACGAGACCATGGCGCGGCACCACCCGGACCTGTTCATCCACTCGGGCGACATGATCTACGCCGACGGTCCGCTGGAACCGGAAGTGAAGTTGGATGATGGAACGGTGTGGAAGAACCTGGTGACGCCGGCGAAGAGCAAGGTAGCCGAGACGCTGGACGAGTTCCGCGGCAACTACGCCTACAACCTGCTCGACACGCATGCCCGCGCCTTCAACAGCCAGGTGCCGATGATCGTGCAGTGGGATGACCACGACGTGATGAACAACTGGAGCCCAGGGACCGACCCGACATTGCGGCCTGGCTACACGGAGCGCAGCATTGCCCTGCTGGCCGCACGCGCGAAGCGCGCGATGTTCGAGTACTTGCCCATTCGTTCGCACCCGGACGAGGCCGAGCGCGTCTACCGATCGTATCGGTATGGCCCTGCTGCCGAAGTGTTCGTGCTCGACCAGCGAAGCTATCGCGCGGCCAACGGCGCCAATCGCGAGGAGACCGCCGGTCCCGAGTCGCGCATGATGGGGCCTGCCCAGCTTGCCTGGTTGAAGCAGAGCCTGGCGACGTCGCGATCGACGTGGAAGATCATCGCGAGCGACATGCCGCTCGGTGTACTGGTGGGCGACGGGCAGGTGAATGGCGTGCCGGCATGGGAGGCCTGGGCCAACGGCCCCGGCGCGCCGATGGGCCGTGAACTTGAACTGGCCGACCTGCTTTCGTTCGTCAAGCGCCAGGACATCAAGAACCTCGTCTGGGTCACCGCCGACGTTCACTACTCAGCCGCGCATTTTTACGATCCGAAGGCGGCGGTGTTCAAGGACTTCAATGGATTCTGGGAATTCGTCGGCGGGCCGTTGCATGCCGGCACATTCGGACCCAACGGCACCGACCCAACTTTTGGCTGCACGCCGGTATTCAACAGCCTGCCGCCAGGGATGAAGCCGAACCGCCCGCCGAGCGAGGGCCTGCAGTTCTTCGGCACGCTGACGATCGACCCGCGCACCGAGCGCCTGACCGCGGCGCTGTGGAACCTGAAGAACGACAAGCTGTGGAGCCAGGAACTGGACGCCGAGAAATAGTCCCAGCGAACCGGGGAGACTAGAAACGGTCAGGTCGAGCGGCGTCCCACGCGCGACCCATGCTGCCGTTCGCCGATCCGTTCCGCAGCGAGCCGGGCTCGAGGGCTGGATAGATCTCGTGGTAGCTGCGGACCTCGCCGGAGTTCACGCGCCGCATGACGAACCACGGCTTGAGGTCGCGCGGCTCCTGGAAGCCGGCCGAGCCCAGCACATCAAAGAAGCTCTTCACGGTCTCGCGATGAAAGCGCGCCACGCGCGTGGACTTGTCACCCACGTGCAGGCCGCGGACCAGGTCCGGGTTCTGCGTGGCCACTCCGGTCGGGCAGCGATTGGTGTTGCACCTCAGTGCCTGGATACACCCAATCGCAAACAGCATCGCTCGCGCCGCATTGCACATGTCGGCGCCAAGCGCGACCTTGGTGGCAATCTGGAAGCCGGTGTTGACCTTGCCGGACGCGATGATCCGGATCTGGTCGCGCAAGCCCGCGCCGACCAGCGCGTAGTGCACGAATGACAGGCCTTCGCACAGCGGGGTGCCGACCGAATCCGAGAACTCCATCGGCGCCGCGCCGGTGCCGCCCTCGGCGCCATCCACGGTGATGAAGTCGGGCATGATGCCCGATTCGAGCATCGCCTTGACGATGCCCAGGAACTCGTGGCGCTTGCCGACGCACAGCTTGAATCCGACCGGCTTGCCGCCCGACGCCTCGCGCAGGTTTTGCAGGAACAGCAGCAGGCCGAGCGGCGTCGAGAACGCGGTGTGCGCGGGTGGCGACACGACGTCCCGGCCGGGGACCACGCCACGGATCGCGACGATCTCCGGCGTCAATTTCGCGGCCGGCAAAATGCCGCCATGCCCTGGCTTGGCGCCCTGCGACAGCTTGATTTCGATCATCTTCACTGTCGGCAGTACGGCGCGTTTCTGAAATTCATCAAGGCTGAAGCGCCCCTCTGGCGTACGACAGCTGAAGTAGCCGGTTCCGACCTGCCAAATGAGGTCGCCGCCTGGCTCCAGGTGATACGGACTCAAGCCGCCCTCGCCGGTGTTGTGTGCGAACCCGCCCAGCCTGGCGCCGGTGTTCAACGCCAGCACGGCATTCTTGCTCAGCGAGCCATAGCTCATCGCCGAGACGTTCAGTATCGACGCAGCGTATGGTTGCCGGCAGGCGTGGCCGCCGACCGTAACGCGGCTCAGGCTCTCGTCGGGCTCGACCGGCGCCAGCGAGTGGTTGATCCATTCATAGCCCACTGCATAGACATCGCGCTGGGTGCCGAACGGTAGTGTGTCGAGTTCACCCTTCGCCCGCTGATACACCACCGAGCGATCGTTGCGGCTGAACGGCCGGCCATCGTGATTGCTCTCGACGAAGTACTGGTTGATCTCTGGACGAATCTGTTCAAGCAGGTAGCGGCCGTGGCCAAT
>CAMBHC010000379.1 GCA_945866285.1 Candidatus Sulfopaludibacter sp. SbA3
CAAGACCTACCTCGGCAAGGTGCAGCGCATCACCGACTTCGGTGCGTTCATCGAGATCATGCCGGGCACTGACGGCCTCCTGCACGTCTCGGAAATCGCGCACTACCGCGTCAAGGACGTGCGTGACGAGCTGAAGGAAGGCCAGCAGGTCCTGGTCAAGGTCATCAACATCGACCCGACGGGCAAGATTCGCCTGTCACGCAAGGCGTTGATCACCCCCGAAGAAGGCGGCGCACCGCCCGCCGACAACGGTGGCGGCGCTGAAGGCGCCGCTCCGGCGGCTCCCGAGGGCGACCGTGGCCCCCGCCGCGACCGCGGCCCTCGCCGCTAGGGTCGTTCGTCGTTTGAATTGAATAGCCGGGGCTTCGGTCCCGGCTTTTTCTTTGTACGGCTAGGGCTCGATCACGTGGAGCAATTCGGCGGTGCCGCCGCGGACGGCCTTCACGGGAATGGTTCGATCGAACGTCGCCCGCCGCCCATTCTTCGCCACACCAAGCAAGCAGACATCGGCGGACATTGGTGGATTGCCGGCCGCGGGGCGCGAACCCCGAAGGGGCCGGCCAGGAAGCCAATACAATGAGAGGCATGCTTCGAGCGGCGGCGATCATCGCCAGTGGGATTTGGGTCCTGTCAGTCGTGATGGGCGCGCAGGAACAGGCGCCCAACCGGCGCGAGTTCACCATCGTCGCCAAGGACCACGTCTTCACGCCCAACCGGCTGGAAGTGTCGCAAGACGACCTGGTGAAGATCACACTGACGAGCGAGGACCAGCCCACCAGCTTCGCCATCGACGCCTACCGCATCGTCAAGCGCGCCGCCGGCGGCCTGTCGACGACGTTCGAGTTCCGAGCCGACCAGGCGGGCACGTTCACCTTCTACTGCAACCTGACGACCGATCCTAGCTGCAAGGACATGAAGGGCACGTTGGTTGTGAAGGCCAAATAACTCGCTATTTCCTGGGGAACTTGTCGGGGTTGTCGGTGAACACCGCGTCCACGCCGAGCGTGTAGAGGTAATGATTCATCTCCGCCGTGACATCGGCGAATCCGGATTTCAGGTCGCGGGTCGTGATGGTGTAGGGCGTCACCGTCATGCCCTCGGCGTGCGCCCACTTCACGAAGTCAGGATTCTTCAGGACGATTTGCTTCGCCGGACCAAGGCCCTGCACAATGCCCTTCCACGCCTTGACCTTCTCGGCTGAGTCGAAGTTCCTGCCGTCGCCAATCAACAGCACCACGGGCACGCCGATCTTCATCTGGGCAAGCTTGCGCGCGCTGGCCTCGCCAAAGGTCTGCAGGATGATCGGCGTCTTCGGATCAGCCTTGGGCCCGCGCAGGCCGTGCTGGTCGAGCGCGGCCGCGACCAGTTCCTCGAACTTGACGTCGCGGCCGGCGTAAATCTCCGGCGTCTTCAACTCCGGGAACAGGCCGGCCTGGCCCTTGATCAGCGCCACCGCTTCGTCGAAGGTGACGATTTTCTCGTCCTTGAACTTCGGATCGAACCACGAACCAGCATCGAGCCGCTTGATCTCGGCCAGCGTGAAATCATTGGCCAGCCAGGCCTTCCGGGTGCGGCCCTCGATGGTTTGAGTGGTCGCGCGGTCAGGAAACAACTCTTCGACGTTGGTGGTCCGTTCGAGACTGGCATCGTGCAGGCAGATCAGCACGCCGTCCTTCGTGACGGCCAGGTCCTGCTCGACGAAGTCGGCGCCCTGCGCCATCGCCAGGCGATAGGCGGCCAGCGTGTGTTCCGGCGCATCGGCCGATGCGCCGCGGTGCGCGACCAGGGTCTTCTTCGAGTACTGCGCTTCTCCCGACATCGTCATGGTCACCAGGGCAAGAAGGATAACGGCACTACGTAACATTCTGATCTCCTCGAGCAAACGCCCGGGCCGCCTCGATTCGTTCGCGAATCGGCGGGTGGGAATAGAAGAACCACCGCACCACCGCGGACGGATACTCTTCGGCAAGATTCTGCTGCGACAGCCGCTTCATTGCCGTGACGAACGCATCAACATTGCGTGTCGTGTCGAGGGCGTAACGGTCGGCCGCCCGCTCCTGCGCCCGCGACAGCGCGTTGACCATCGGCAGCATCAGGAACGACCAGGCGCCGGCTACCAGCATCAGGATGGGCAGCGCGGCGGGATCGGAGACCCCTCGCAACCCGGCGACATCAGCGACCTGTCGCAGGATGAGGTCGGCGACAAAGAATCCGCCAAACAGCAACACGGTCTGGATCGCGATGCCGCGCCACAGGTCACGATGCACATGATGCGCGAGCTCATGCGCGAGGACGACTTCGATCTCATCCTCCGAGAAGTCAGCCAGCAGCGTGTCAGACACCAGAATGCGGCGAGTCTGTCCCAGGCCGGCCAGCGCGGCGTTGGCCTTCTTGGTGTGGCCGCTCAACACCCACTCGAACACGCCGACCACGTCGGTGCTCGCCTGGTCGGCTAACGCCAACAGGCGCGCGACGAGCGCGGGACGCTCCAGCGGCTTGAACTTGTAGAACAGCGGCAGCAACACCACCGGGGCCAGGCGCGCCATCACGACAGTGCCTGCGGTAAAGATGCCCGCCGAGATCCACCACCACTGCTCGGGCCAGGACCGCAACGTTACGAACACCACGGAGGCGCCGACAACGGCCAGCGCCAGGCCCAGCAGCACGCCTTTGGCCTGGTCAGCAAGCCAATGGCCGGTTGACTGCGTCGACAGGCCGTAATGGTGTTCGAGGAGGTGGCCCTGGTAGAAGTCAAACGGCAGCTCGACGAGTTGCACGATCATGGTCACGATGACGGTGAGCATGATCACCATCAATGCCTCGTTCAGGCGCTCGGGAGTCAATTGGGAGACAGCGGCCGCCAGTTCACGCAGGCGGTGACTGCCGCCGGACACCACCAGCCCCAACAGCACACCGCCGGCGGCAACCGTCCCCAGGAGGTCGGCGCGCCGGCGCAGGCGGTGATAGCGGGTGGACTTGTCTTCGTTCACAAAAGCAGCAGCCAGTGTAACTCTGGCTGCTGCTTTTGGCTTGGGGCTTGGGGCTTGGGGCTTGGAGTAGCCCAACGCCGCCAAGCTATGTCGTCGGGCCGTTCGTGCGCGAGATGCGGACGCCGCCGTTGGTCGTGCTGATGGTGACCTTCGCACCACCGCCGTTCAGGGTGCCTTCGAGCCGGCGCTTCGAATCAAACGACGTGGCCTCCTC
>CAMBHC010000380.1 GCA_945866285.1 Candidatus Sulfopaludibacter sp. SbA3
TCGAACGGCGGCTCCTGCGCCTGGGCCATCTGCCGCAGGGTCTCCGGGGCGTAGCCGCCCTTGGGGAGGTCGACGACCACCTCGTCGCTGTTGCCTTCGTCCAGGTAGTAGCGGGCGAGCCGCGCGCGCAGCCGGCGGGCCTGGACGCGGACGATCGGGTCGGTGCGGGGATCGAACGACGCTTCCTTGCCGAACACCTGCACACCGATCACGTATTCCTTCAGGTCGCCGCCGCGGCCCTCCACGGTTTCGCTGACGATGAAGTCAACGAAGCGCTTCAGACGATCGACCTGCGAGAAGGTCTTACTGACGAGGATGCGCGTGAGCTGTTGCCGGACAGTCTTGTCAGAGATCTTCCCGGGAGAAATGACGGCGGACTTGGCGCCCATAGCACGCCCATCCTAGCTCACTTGGCTACTCGAATCTCAGGGCGTCGATCGGGTCGAGCGCGGCGGCCTTGCGGGCAGGATAGAAGCCGAAGAACACGCCGGTGACCGCGGCGAAAACAAACGCGACCGCGACGGCTTCGGGCGACACCTTGGTTGGCCACGACATCCACAGCGTGACGCCTTGCGACAGGCCCAGGCCGAGCCCAATGCCGATCACGCCGCCGACCATGCTGAGCACGATGGCCTCGACCAGGAACTGCATCAGCACATCGCGTCCGCGCGCGCCGATCGCGAGGCGCAGGCCGATCTCACGCGTGCGCTCGGTCACTGACACCAGCATGATGTTCATGATGCCGATGCCGCCGACCAGCAGCGATACGCCGGCGATGCTGGCGAGCAGCGCCGTCATGGTTTCGGTGGCCTGCACGCGGACGCTGGCCATCTCCTCCATCGTGCGAACCATGAAGTCGTCTTCTTCCTGGATCTGGTGGCGCGTGCGCAGCAGGGTGGCAATGCGCTCTGCGGTCGGCGCGGTATCGGCAGCCGATGCCGCCGAGACCGTGATGTTCTGCACGTAGGTAATGCCGCGCAGCTTCTTCATCACCGTCGTATACGGCGTGTAGACGACATCGTCCTGGTCCTGGCCCATGCCGGACTGGCCCTTGCTCGACATCACGCCGACCACGGTGAAGGGCTGGTTGTTGATGCGAATCACCTGGCCGACGGGGTCGACATCGGCGCCGAACAATTGCTCGTGCACGACGGAGCCGAGCACGGCGACCTTGGCGGCCGAGGCGACATCAGCAGGACTGAAGAACGCACCCTTCGCGGTGGGCCACGACCGGATCAGCGGCAGGTCTACGTCGGTGCCTTGAATCTGCGTGCCCCAATTGAGGTTGCCCGCTACCACCTGGCCGCGCGTGTTCACGCCTGCGGCGATGTACTGCACGCCGCTCACGTCCCGGATCGCGGTGGCATCGTCCGGCGTCAACGTGCTGGCGTTGCCCTGGCCGGTGCGCACGCCGGCCGACATGAAGTTGCCGGCGCTCACCATGATCATGTTGGTGCCCGCCGCCTGGATCTGCGTCTCGATCGACGACTGGGCGCCGGTGCCGAGCGCGACCATGGTGATGACGGCACCGACGCCGATGATCATGCCAAGCATGGTCAGCGCCGTGCGCATCTTGTTGCGAGCCAGCGCCTTGAGGGCGACCCGGAAGACCATCAGGATGCTCATGGCTTACACCGCCTCCGCTTCAACCGGCAGGTTGGCAAGTTCATCAGCCGCCACGCGCCGCTCGGCCACGGGCTGATCGGTTTTCACGAGGCCGTCGCGAAACGACACGATGCGCGTGCCGTGCTCGGCAATGTCGTGCTCATGGGTGATCAAGACGACCGTGATGCCGCGGTCCATGTTCAGGCGCTGGAACAGGCCCATCACCTCGATGCTGGTCCGCGTATCAAGGTTACCGGTGGGTTCGTCGGCCAGGATGATCGACGGATTGTTCACCAGCGCGCGAGCAATGGCCACGCGCTGTTGCTGACCACCCGACAGTTGATTGGGATGGTGGCTGGCACGGTCGGCCAGGCCGACTGCGGCCAGCATGTCCTTGGCGCGCTGGTGCCGCTCGGCAGTCTTCAGCGTCGAACCGCCGTAGAGCAGGGGCAACTCCACGTTGTCGAGCGCCGACGTGCGCGACAACAGGTTGAAGCCCTGGAAGACGAAACCGATCTTGGTATTCCGCACCGCCGCCAGTTCGTTCTTCGACATTTGCGACACATCCTGGCCGTCGAGGAAGTACTGGCCAGACGTCGGCCGCGCCAGGCAACCGACGATGTGCATGAACGTGGACTTGCCCGAACCCGAGGGCCCGGTCACCGACAGGAACTCGCCGCGCGCGACCTCGAGGTTGACGCCACGCAGCGCCTTGACCTGGTAATCGCCGACCTCGTAGGTGCGGACCAGGTTCTTCGTCGCGATCACGGTCGAGGCCGGCACCGCGCCGGGCGTCGAGGTGTTAGTTGCCACCGCGACCGCCGCCTCCCGGCCGGCCGCCACCTGGCCCGCCGCGACCCGGCATCAGCGGGTTGCCGGCTCCACCCTGCGCCGGCGCGCCGCGGGTCGGCGTGAGGCCGGTGACGCCGGTCACGACCTCGGCGTTCTCCTGTAGTTCGTCGCTCAACAGTTCGGTGCTGGTGCCGTCGCTGATCCCGAGCCTCAGGTTGATGATCTTCAGCTGACCGGCGGTGAAGGACCACGCGCGGCCGCGTGACATGACCGGCGGCAACGGCGCGAACAGCGCGTCGATGGTCTGGGCTTGGGCCGTGGCTGCCGGACGCGTCGCGCCGGCGCGTGGTGCCGCTGCCGTCGGAGCCATGAGCGCTTCGAGCGCGCTGGTATCACCGCCGCGCTCCTTCATCCGGGCCAGGAACTGCGCCTGCTCGTCAGCGGGCATCGACTTGAGGCGCTCGAGCATGCGGCCCTGAAACTCCTGTCCACCGCCACCGGGACCACCACGACCGCCGCCACCGCCGAAGCCACCACCACCGCCTCGGCCACCACGTTCGCCTCGGCCTTCGGCTGGCCCGCCTTCGCGGCCGGAGGCCGCTCCGGCGAGGTCTCGCCGAAGCTCGCCAGCTTCACCGCGAGCGGAGGCGGATGCCTGAGGTGCAGCGGTGGGTGCTGGTGCCGGGGGTGCCGGTGCTGCGGCAGGTGCCGGTGCCGCTGAGGGCTCCATGCCGGGTGCGCCACCACGGCCACCACGACCGCCTCCGGCGCCGCCGAAGGCCGTCAGCTCAGGCGGAGGT
>CAMBHC010000381.1 GCA_945866285.1 Candidatus Sulfopaludibacter sp. SbA3
TTGGGCGAACGCATGCGGGTCTCGGCAGATGCCATCCGCAAGTCAGAAAGCACCGAGGCTGCGGCCCTGAACCCAGGTGAATTCGCGCGCGCCCTAGACAAGGCTGCCGAGCGCCTTGGCGCGGCCAACGGAGAGCAGGACAGCGAAACGTCCAGGCTGTCGGAGCAGTTGTCACGGACGCAGGAGTTGCGCGATCGCCTGAGCAAACTGCAGCGCACCATGGATGAATTGGCGGGACAGAAGCCTGGCCAGGGACAGGCGCCGGGCGGCCAATCGGGCACCAACGGCCCACCGGGGAGCGCCGAAGCCGGCCGGGCTGAAGCCGTGGCGCGCTTGCAGCGGGACGCCGACAACCAGATGCGCGAGGCGCAGCAGCTGGCCGAAGGCGTGCAGCGCGAGAATCCGCAAATGCCGGGCGGGACGACCCCCGAGCAGTGGCAGCGCAGCGTGTCGGCGCCTGGCACCGAAGCGTTCAAGCAAGACTTTGCCAACTGGGAATCGCTCAAGAAGAACCTGCTGGTGGCGCTCGAGCGAACCGAGTCGCAACTGTCCGAGCAGTTACGCACGCGCGAGAACCGCGAGCGCCTGAACGCCGGCCGGCACGACGCCGTGTCAGACACCTATCGCGAACTCGTGGATCGCTACTACCAGTCGCTGGCCGTGCCGCGAAAGCCGAAGCCATAGGCGGGCCAGAACCGTGATGCGCCCATGAAGTTTGCCGTTGTTCTTCCGTGGTGGGGCTACGCGCTGGTCTTTTGCAGCGCGCTGCTGCTCGCCTGGCTGGCCTACACGCGGGTGCCGATTGCCCTGACGCGTGTCACCCGGGGCTGGTTGACGACGCTTCGCGCGGCCACGCTCATCCTGCTGATCGCCATCCTGCTGCGCCCCGTCGTCCTGGTTCCGCCGGCAGCCGCGCACAACAGCCTGGTGCCCGTGCTGGTCGATGTCTCGCGCAGCATGCGGCTGACCGATGGCGATGGCCCCTCGCGTCTCGACCGCGCCAGGGAGATCGTGCGCGACCTGCAGGCGCGCATCGCGAACGAATACACGATCGAGCTGTTGACATTCGGTGAGGCGTTGGCGCCCGGCCACGTCGATCAGCTGGCGGCGACGGCGCGCCGCAGTGATCTGAACGGCGCGCTCGCGGACCTGGCCGACCGCCACCGGCGCGATCGCGTCGCCGGCGTCATCGTCTTGTCCGACGGCGGCGACACCGCGCCGCAGGAAGGCGCGGCCGCCACGCGACTGGTCGATGCGCCGGTGCTGGCCGTCGGCCTTGGCAGCACCGGTGTGGTCCGCGATCGCGAGGTGTTGAACCTGACGGCGGGCGAGCCCTTGCTCGCCGGCGCTTCGGTTGACCTGAGCGTGTCAGCGACGAGTGCCGGCTTCGGCATGGCGGCGGTCGAGCTTCGCCTCAGCGTCAACGGCCGGCCGCTCGAAGTGCGCCGCGTGACGCCGTCCGCGGATGGCGCGCCGATTCATGAGGTGTTCACCGTGTCGCCGTCCCCGGACGCTGCGACGGTGTACTCCGTCGAGATTCCTGTTGCCGATGGCGAACTGGCGGCCGAGAACAACAGCCGCAGCGTCCTGGTGCCGGCGCAAACCGGACGCCGCAAGATCCTGATGGTCGAGGGCGCTCCAGGCTACGAGCACACGTTTCTCAAGCGCGCTCTGGCGCAGGACCCCGGTCTCGACGTGGACGCCGTCGTGCGCAAGGGGCAGAACGACGATGGGCGGGATACGTTCTATGTGCAGGCGGCACAGGGCCGCGTCGCGGCCCTCGCGGACGGGTATCCGTCGAAGCGATCAGAACTGTTCGTCTACGACGCGATCATCTTCGGCAATATCGAGGCCGATTTCTTCACGCGCGAGCAACTAGATTTGACGGCAGCATTCGTCGCCGAACGCGGTGGCGGACTGCTGGTGCTCGGCGCGCGTTCGTTCGAGCGCCAGGGCCTGTCGGGTACACCGTTGGCGCAGGTGCTGCCGACCGACTTGACCGATCGACGCGGGACGGCCGCGCGCGCCTCAAATCCGCTCGACACCAGCGTGCCCAATTCGCCGGTGCTGACGTCCGATGGCGCCCTGCATCCAGCGACCCGACTGGCCGTAACCCTGGACGAGAGCCGCCAGCGATGGGCGCAGTTGCCGCCGCTGGCGTCGGTGACGCCGATTGGCGGGCCGCGTCCCGGTGCACAAGTATTGGTCGGGGCCACCGCCAGCGGCGAACTGCGACCTTTGATTGCCGCGCAGCGATACGGCCAGGGCCGAGCCCTGGTGTTTGCCGGCGAAGCCTCGTGGCGCTGGCGGATGATGCGGCCGGCAACCGACCTGAGCTACGAGACGCTGTGGCGGCAACTGGCGCGATGGATTACCGCCGGGGCCGCATCGCCGGTCGCGATCGCCGCCCTGACGCCGTCGGTGCCCGGCGTCACCGAGCGGGTCTCGGTCACCGTGCGCAACGAGGACTTTGGACCGGTGGCCAACGCCGAGGTGTCACTGGCCGTGACGGCCCCGAATGGAGAAGTACGGTTGCTGACGCCGGCGTTATCCAGTCCGCAAGATGGCCGCTATGCCGTCGCCGCGCGGTTTGATCAGCCCGGTGTCTATCGACTGGATGCGACCGCGACGCGCGGAGGCGTCCGCATCGGCACGGCCTCGCGGCAGGTGCTGGTGGGTGGTGCTGATCTCGAGATGGCCCAGCCACGCCTGGACGAGGCGGTGTTGCAGCGCTTAGCCGGCGCGACCAAGGGGCGCTACCTTCGAGCGGATCAAGCCGGACAACTGCCGGCCCTGCTGCGCGAATCGCGTGTCGACGCCGGCACGCCCGAACAGCGCGACCTCTGGCAGAATGGGTGGAGCTTTGTCGCCCTCGTCGGTCTGCTCGGCGCCGAGTGGCTGTTGCGCCGACGCGCGGGTCTGGCATAAGGCTGGGTGCCGCAGATGCCAAGAAATCACAGCCGCAGATGACACTGATGACTCAGATCAAATACTGGATTCTGCTGCTCGCGGCTATCGTGCTGACCTCGCCCGCGCCAGCTGCGGCCGAGACGCGGTGGGCCGTCGTCATCTCGGGCGCGTCCGGCGGCGAGAAGTACGCCGAGCAGATGCGTGGCTGGCGCGAAGGCCTCCGGTCGGCGATGGTGGACCGCTACGGCTTCAAGGCCGAACACGTGCGGCTGCTCGTGGA
>CAMBHC010000382.1 GCA_945866285.1 Candidatus Sulfopaludibacter sp. SbA3
CGGCACCAGCATCAGCAGCACCAGTTGCTTGCAGTCGGTGAAGCTGACCCGGGGGTCCAGCGAGAATCCAGCCGAGGCGAGTGTCAGCGCCGCATAGGTCACCAGCGGCCAGAAGAAAGAGGGGGCTTGGAGCCGCTCGTTGCGCGTGACGTGCGAGATCAGCCACGTCAGCACGGCCACGGCGAGCAGGATCTGCGCCGCCGCGATCGACAGTTGCATGGTCGCGACAATGCCGACGAGCGCGACGAGCCCGATCTGCTCAAGGCGATCGCGCGGGGGGATGCCGGCGGTGAAAATCAATGACGTCACGGGTGTGTCGCGAGCAGCGTTCGCGCTGCGTCCAGCACAATGGTAGGCGAAATTGCGGTCAGGCAGCGAAAGTCGCCGGGCACACAGTGCCGCTGATGGCAGGGCCGGCAGGGCAGTGGCCCCGCGTCTACGCCGATACTGCCGATGGCCGGGTCCCGCCATGGCAGCGACCGTTCCGGCAGTGTTGGGCCGAACAGCGCCACGACCGGCGTCGCCGTCGTTGCCGCGATGTGCAGGGGCCCGCTGTCGCCGCCAATGTACAGGGCGGCGCGGCCGACCAGGGCGCGCAACTCCGACAGGTCGAACTCACCGGTCCTGAGAATGCTGTCGGCGGCCGGTCCGGCGATGGCGCGGGCCTGGGAAGCGACCGACTCAGCCGCCTCGGCTTCCGATGGCCCAGAGGTGATGATGATGCGGCGCGCGCGGTCGGCGCTGGCCAATTGCGCCGCGACCTCCGCAAACGACGCCGTGGGCCAGCGGCGGAACGGATTGCCGGCACTGACATGCAGCACGATGATGGGTGCCGAGTCGGCGACGCCAGCGGCGTGCAAGCGCGCGGTGACCGCCGCCGCTGCGGCGGGGTCGATTGGCATCACGACGGGATCGGCGGCGCCCGTCGGGGGTTCGATGCCAAGCGGCGCGATCAAGTCCCACTGGTTCAGTACGGAGTGCCGGGGTGGCACCAGCGATCGCGACCACGGCACCCGCGTCGTGTAGCTCAATTGCCGTCCGGGCAGGGCGTAGCCGATGCGCCGTCGCGCGCCGCTGGCCCAGGTCAGGAACCCGCTGCGTGGCCCGCCATGAAGGTCAATGACCAGGTCATAGCGCGCGGCCCGCAGTCGCCAAGCCAGCCGCAGGTCATAGCGCAACCGCGCCAATCCGCGCGGCCGCGCCACGACCACGACCTCGTCCAGGCCGGGATGGTGACGGACCACCGGCTCGGCCGGCGCTTCGACGAGATAAGTGATGTGGGCAGTCGGAAACCGGCGGCGCAAGGCGCCAATCGCCGGTGTGGTGAACACCACATCGCCGATCAGGCGCAGCCGGATGAGGAGGATCTTCAGGGCTCGACCGTCGCCTCGTCGATCAGCATGACCGGGATGTCGTCCTTGATGGGATAGACGCGGTGACAGGCGCCGCACTTGAGCGCGGTGCCGTCCTTCACGAGCGTGACCGGCGTCTTGCACGCGGGGCACGCAAGGATTTCGAGCAACTCGGTATCGACGGGCATGGGGCGATCTTAACACTGAGGTTCACGCGTGGGTTCAAGCAAAGGGGTTCAATCACGTGGTTCAATCACGGGTTCTGACGGGGTAAGATCGCGCCATGCGTGTGATTCGCTTCGTCTTCGTCGCGCTGGCGGTGGCCGTTCCGGCATTCGCTCAAACGACCGCCCAGGACGACCCGAAGGCGCAAGCATTTTACGAGTTCCTGATGGCGCGTCGCCTTGAAGCGGGCGGTGACACGGCCGGGGCGATGGCCGCGCTGCAGCGCGCGCAGAAGCTGGACCCAGGCTCTGCCGGCATCGCCGCGGAGATGGCCGGTGCCTTCGCGCGGCAGGAGCAGTACCCGTCGGCCATTCGCCAGGCCGACCAGGCGTTGTCGATCGATCCCAGTAACGAAGAAGCGCACCAGGTACTCGCCCAGATCTACGCGGAGTGGTCCGAGGGCGGCGGTGTACCGCCGGCTGGAGAAACTCCGGAGGGCGCGCGGCTGAAGGCCATCGATCACCTCACCGCCATCCAGAAGTCGCCGCTCATGGCAGTCGATCCCAGCCTGCAGATGACGCTGGGCCGGCTGCAGTTGCGGGCCGGCCGGACCGCCGACGCCGTGCCGATTCTGGAACGCGTGGCCGCGCAAGCGCCCTGGGCGGCCGAGCCGCTCGTGCTGCTGTACGAGGCCTACGCGACCAGCGGCAAACTCGACCAGGCGGAACAAGCGCTGATTGGCGCGGCGCAGATTAACCCGGGCTACTGGGCGCAACTCGGCCAGTTCTACGAGCGCGGCAACAAGTGGGATGACGCGGCCGCCGCCTATGAACAGGCGCTCAAGAATATGCGCCAGCCCAGTCGTGACGTGCAGGTGCGTCTCGCGACCGCGCTGCTGAATACGGATGACGGCGCGCCCCGCGCGCGGGTCGTGCTCGGTGAGTTGTTGACGGCGAGCCCCGGCGACGTCCGCGTCCTGTATCTGCTGTCGAATGCCGAACGCGCCGACGGCGACTTGACGGCCGCAGAGGCCACCGCGCGCCGGATCATGACTGCGGATCCGGCGAACGTGACCGGCCTCTACGCGCTGGTGCAACTCCTGTTCGACCGCTATGAGTTCAAGCAAATCGTCGACGTTGTCGCGCCGTTTGCGCAGGCGCCCGTGGCACGGTCCAAGGGTCGCGAGAACGAGGGCGCCGCGGTCCTGGTGCAGTTGGGCATCGCCCAGCAGCAGCTCGCACAGTGGGATGCCTCGATCGCCGCATTCACGTCGGCCAAGACGCTGACCCCGCGCGACCCCGAGATCGATGCCTATCTCGTGCAGGCGCACCTCGCCGCGCGGCGCTTCGATCGCGCCGAAGTCCTGGCCGGTGAGAACCTCGCAAAGAATCCCAATCAACCGCGCATGACCCGCCTGCGGGCGCAGGCCCTGTCGAAGGGCGGCAAGACCGCCGAGGCGTTGCAGTTGATGGAGGCGGGCGCCGTCAGGAATCCGACCAGCCGCGAATATGTGGTCGGCCTCGCCGATCTGTATGTGGACCAGAAGCGGGCCGACGATGCGGTGCGCACGCTGGAGCAGGCGCGCAAGACCTTTGGCGACGATGCAGTGCTGACCATGCGCATGGCGACCGCCTATGAAGTGGGCGGCAAGCTGGTGGAGGCCGAGCGGGA
>CAMBHC010000383.1 GCA_945866285.1 Candidatus Sulfopaludibacter sp. SbA3
CATCACCCTGAACCACACACGTGTGTGGGCGACGGCCGCCAGCACGCCCGACGCGCTGGCGACCGCGACGCCGGTGAACACGTCGTGCGCTCGGCCCTGGAGCAGGCGCAGCATGTCGGTGGCGTCCTGCGCATCGGCTGGCTTGCCGAGAATCTGGCCATCGATCACGACCGTGGTGTCGGCGCCGATCACCGTCGTCCCGGGCCGCAGCGCCAGCACGGCGCTGGCCTTTTCGATCGCGAGGCGCTCGACGTAGGCCTCGGGAGCTTCGTTGGTGTGGGGCGTTTCATCGATGTCGGCCGCCAGCACCTCGAACGAGATGCCGGCGGCCGCCAGCAGTTCCGACCGACGAGGGGATCGACTGGCGAGCACGATGGTCCGGCGAGAACCGGGCGCTATATCCGCTGTCATTTCGCCGGCAGGTTCTCGTACCACTTGAGGTTCG
Source organism: Candidatus Sulfopaludibacter sp. SbA3 (assembly GCA_945866285.1). Taxonomy (GTDB): domain Bacteria; phylum Acidobacteriota; class Vicinamibacteria; order Vicinamibacterales; family UBA2999; genus 12-FULL-67-14b. The sequence continues at coordinate 446 of CAMBHC010000383.1, forward strand.
CCGTCGCCGTTCCGATGCATGCCAGGTCGACCCGTTTGTCCGCGTTCAGGTGCGCGAAGACACACCCGGCGGCGGCCATGGTCTTCTGCCCTTCAAGCACGGTCTTGGTCCAGGTGTTGTCGGTGCCGAGGCGGTAGATGTTTACGCCGCCGCCACCGCCGCGATACCCCGCCACGATTTCGTCGACGCCATCGCCATCGAGATCGCCCGATTGCAGGGTGTGACCGTCGTTGAGGGTGTCGTCGACCACGGTCCGCTGATCCCACGTGTCGCCCTTGCCGCGGTAGACCACGACCTGATTGCCATGCCAGGGCTCGATCGCCGCGAGTTGGCGCCCGGGCTTGGTCTTCAGCACGACCACGTCACTCGAACCATTTTTCGGCCACGGCTCGGGATTGCCCGCGGTCAGTCGCGTGCGCTGCCAGGTGCCATTCGCGTAGCGGTAGAGATGGATGCCCATGAAGCTGGCGGCCAACAGCGATTCGCGACCCTTGCCATCCCAGTCCACGACCTGCAATCCATGCAGCACGCCTTCGTCCGCATCGGTCACCGTCTGCCGCTTCAGGTCGGCGGCCTGGTACGCGTAGATCGAGACCTTGTCTTTGTAATCGGGCGGCGCCCCGTTCACGCCACCGAGTGGCGCGTTGATAATCATCTTCTTCCCGTTGCCTTCGGCATCGATCCAGCGCGTACGGTGCACCGACGGCATGCGGTCGAATTCCTTCGCGGTCCACGGCGCGTTGACGTCGGCGCCCTTGGTGAGCATCGTCATGACACCGTCGCCCTTGGCCGGCGTCGTGCTGAAACCGCTTTGCAGGACAACTTCGGGATAACCATCGCCATCGATGTCGAACGCGTCGGCGTTGATCATCGAGGGAAAGCCCGAGGCCATGACGTGCGGCGTCCAACTGGGATTCTCGTACCAGACGAGATCGATCTTGGCGCCCGTCGAGACCGCCAGCAGGTCGACGCGGCCGTCCTTGTTGATGTCGGTCGCCACCACGTGATACCCGCCGCGCAGGCCGGTCGCGACCTCATGCGCCACCAGGTTCCAGGGCGCGGCCTGGCCCTGTAGCTGCACGAGTCCGAGTGACGCTACCACCACCGCACCGAGCAAACCGACTACAGTCCTGCGCATAGAGTCTCTCTCCCAGGGCCAGATGATATTCTCAGCACGGTGATTCAAGCGAATAAAGTGATGCCCGGCGTGCTGGCAGAGGTCATCCGCAAGGGGCCTATGTGCGACGAGAAGGTGACGCTCGCCTGGCGCCTGGCCGTGGGGCCACAGATTGCCAAGGTCACCACGGTCCGGCTCGTGCCGGACGGCACCCTGCACATCAAGACCGACTCCCAGACCTGGATCGACGCGGTCCGTAAGTCAACCTCCTTGATTCAGATCCGCATGGGCGACTTGCTGGGGGAGAACTTGGTTAAAAAGCTGGAGTTCAGATAACGGTGCCAGGGGTGCCAGGGTGCCAAGGGTGCCAGGGTGCACGCTGGCACTTTGGCACCCTTGGCACTTTGGCACCAGACCGTGACAAGATAGTCCCATTATGCGAAGCGCATTTATCGTTAGTGCAGCACGTACTCCTACTGGCAAGTTTCTCGGCACGCTGAAGGACTTCACGGCCCCCGAACTGGGCGCGATGGCCATTCGCGAAGCCATCTCGCGCGCGGGGGTCGATCCCGCGAGCGTGGACGAATGCATCATGGGCAACGTGGTGTCGGGCGGGGTCGGCCAGGCGCCAGCCCGGCAGGCCGCGCTCAAGGGCGGACTCGCCGACCACGTTGCGGCGCTCACGATCAACAAGGTCTGCGGCTCGGGCCTCAAGGCCGTGATGCTGGCGCAGCAAGGCATCCTGACCGGTGACACCGACATCGTCGTGGCCGGCGGCATGGAGTCGATGAGCAACTGCCCCTACATCATCCCGAAGGTCCGCGAGGGCCTGCGCATGGGACACGGCAGCGTGGTCGACCTGATGGTCCACGACGGCCTGTGGTGCCCGTTCGAGAACTGGCACATGGGCAACGCCGGCGAGACCGTGGCCGATGCCTTCAAGGTCACGCGCGCCCAGCAGGATCAGTACTCCGCCGACAGTCACCAGAAGGCTGCCGCGGCGCAGGCTGCAGGCAAGTTCGACGCGGAACTCTTCCCCGTATCGATCAAGCAGAAGAAGGGCGACCCCCTGCTCTTCTCGAAGGATGAATCGGTCCGCGGCGATACGACCGCAGAGGTGCTGAGCAACCTGAAGCCGGCATTCCGGAAGGACGGCTCGGTTACGGCCGGCAACGCCCCGCCCGTCAACGACGGCGCCGCCGCACTCGTGGTGATGGGCGACGACAAGGTCGCCGCCCTTGGCCTCACGCCCCTCGCCCGCATCGTCGCGCAGGCCACCAGCGGCCTCGCGCCGAAGATGCTGTTGATGACGCCCGTGGAAGCCACGCGCAAGGTCGTGAAGAAGGCCGGCTGGTCAATCGCCGACATCGACCTGATGGAACTGAACGAAGCGTTCGCGGTACAGGCCGTGGCCGTGATGCAGGAACTCGGCATCGACCCGGGCAAGGTCAACGTCAACGGCGGCGCGGTGGCCCTCGGTCACCCGATCGGCGCCTCGGGCGCGCGCATCCTGACCACGCTGATCTATGCGCTGAAGGACCGCGGCCTGAAGCGCGGTGTCGCTACGTTGTGCCTGGGGGGCGGGAACGGCGTCGCGCTCGCCATCGAAGTGCTGTAAGCA
>CAMBHC010000384.1 GCA_945866285.1 Candidatus Sulfopaludibacter sp. SbA3
GTGCGCATTCCGGTGGGACAGATCTCGCCGGCCCTGGCCGAGATCATGGTGCGCGGCACGGGCCGATCGTTGCTTGACCTCTCGAAGGCCGCGGAGACCGAGCGCGGCTACCAGGCCATCCCGCTCGAGGGTGTTGACGTCGCCCTCACTACCGCCGTCAACCGCCACATCGTCGCCGACCGCAACGTGCTGGGTTTCATCGAAGGCAGCGATCCGCAACTCAAGAACGAAGTGGTGATCGTCTCGGCACACTACGATCACGAAGGCGCGGATGGCGCCGTAATCTACAACGGTGCCGACGACGATGGGTCAGGCACCGTGGCGTTGATGGCGATTGCCGATGCGTATGCGAAGGCGGCCGCAGCGGGCCAGCGGCCGCGCCGGTCAGTGCTATTTGCCTGCTGGGGATCCGAAGAGCGCGGTCCGCTGCTGGGCGCGTGGGCCTATACCGAGAACCCGACGTTCCCGCTTGCCCAAACCGTCGCCGTTCTCAACATGGACATGATCGGCCGCAACGAAGAAGTGCAGGTCGGTGGCGGCCCACGTTTCAACGGCTTGGAAGTGCAGACCGCAGAGTCGAATCGCAACGCCCTGAACATCCTGGGCTACAGCCGCCATCCCGAACTGAGCGCCACCGTCGAGCGCGCGAACCGCTCGACAATCGGCCTCGAGCTGAAGATGCGGTACGACAACAACAGTTCAAACCTGCTGCGCCGAAGCGACCAGTGGCCATTCCTGCAGAGCGGCGTGCCAGCGCTGTGGTTTCACTCGGGATTGCATCCGGATTACCACACGCAGTACGACCGGCCCGAGAAGATTAACTACGAGAAGATGGAGCGGGTGGCGCGCCTGGTGCACCAGTCGAGCTGGGTGATCGCCAACCAGGACGGGCGACCGAAGTAGGCCGCCGATTCACGCCGATTTACGCCGCTAGACCTGATACGGAATACGAATGCCCGGCTCGTCGGCCGGAAAGTCCTTGGTGTTACGGGTCACGAGGAGCGCCGATTCATGCCGCGCCGAGGCCCAGATGAGGGCATCCGGAACACGAATCCGCGAGACCTGCCGGATGCCCGCAGCGTCGCGGGCAATGGCGCGCGTGACGTCGATGACGCGAAAGTCGCGCAGGAACATCTCGACGACGTCGCCCTCCTCGGCGTTGCGAACACCTGCCTGCACTTCTACCCAGGTCACGATGCTGATCAAGCGGTGACGGTATCGACCGAACTCCGCTTGAGCAGCCTCGATGCCCTTCAAGTAGTCGATCAGGATGTTCGTGTCGAAGAGCGCCTTCAAGACCAGCCGCGCTCCCGTTCAACCCACTCGCTGCGCAGTCGCTCCTGGTAGGCCAACCCGTCTTCGGCCACGTCCTTCCAGAGCCCAAACGCACGCTTGGAGCCACCTGTGCGGTGCTTTCGCAGGTGTTCAGTCACCGCGCGGCGCACCGCCTCGGCGCGCGACACGCCTTCCTGGCGGCACCACTCATCCAGGGATTCGACCTGCTCGGCTGGAAGTTCGACGATCGTCCGCATGCGTCATCATACCACGTCATCAGATGCCACACTGCCAGGGATCAGGAGTCAGGGGAGGAGAAAGACCGCGACCGCCAGGCCCGCCAGGAAGGCCCACCGCAGCGTGACCAGCCAACCGGGGCTGTCTCCGACACGCAGCCAACCCGCGCGGCGCCCGCGCGATCGGAACCACCACTTGGTGATGTCGAATAATCCAGCGGGGGACAACGACAGCATCAGGCCCAACCCGAAATCGTAGATGCGATAGCTGTTGGCCACGTCGAACACCACGGCCGTCCAAATCGCACCAGCAATGATCGAGAGCGCCAGGCGATCCAGTGGATGGATGCCAGGGTTCAGCATGACCGATGTCGTGCGCAGGCCAAGACACAGCCCGGCCAACGTGACCAGCAAGACGACCGCGATGGTCATTCAGGAAAGGTCCGGCTAAAGCCGGTCGCCACGTCGTCGGAAAAGCCGAAGACCGATTCGTTTGACGCGACGGCCATCTGGCCACCGGGACCAAAGGCGAGTCCGACCAAACCCGCGCCGGCCACGAGCAATTCTGGCGGCGAGCCAGGGCGGACCGCAAACACTCCACTTGCCCCCGCGAGCGCTTCGACCACATGCAGGGTGCCCGTCGCATCAAAGGCCAGGCCTTGCGGGCGGCCGAACGGAACATCCAGTGTTTCGACGGCGCCATTGGGACTGATGCGCCGCACTGAGTCATAGGACGCCAAGGTCGGCGCCGACACGTACAGGTGACCATCAGGCGACATGGCCAGGTGGAACGCGGCCACGCTCGACGGCACGGTCGCGAACGTCTCGGTGCGGCCACTGGGATGGATGCGGAAGATGGTGCCGCCGCGATCGCCGACGTAGAGGTTGCCCTCCGCGTCGAAGGCCAGACCGCATGCCACGCCGAGGTCCGAGGCCATCACTTCGTAGCGGCCATCGTCGAACACGCGATACACGCGGCCTTCAAGCCGGCTCGACACATAACGCCGTCCGTCAGGACCGAATACCATCGAGGTCGGACTGACGAGGCCGTGCACGAACGGCTCGCGCGCGCCGCCATTGGCGGGGATGCGGAACACCGACACCGCAGCTTCCTGGCCGCGCGAACCACTGTAGGTAACGTAGAGTGCGCCGTCTGGACCGAACACCGGATTGTCGACCTGGTGCAGGCCGGTGGCGAGTACGGTTCCCACTCGCGCATATAACGTGGCGCCGGGGACCCACGCCACCTTGACGGGCATGGCGCCACCGGACAGGCCGGCGGGCACGATCACCGCGAGCCGATCGGCCGAGGCACACGCCAGGCGCGCCGGGACTCCGCCAATGGTGACGAGGTCGGCTGTCGACTCAGGCTGTGGGAAGCCGTCGCCACGCAGCCAGAGCCGGCCGCCTTCAACAATGCGAACCGGCTCCAGACTTGTCAGGACAGGCACTGGCTAATCGCTTTCGAGCTCACGTGGCATTTAGGCGTCGTCCAGCTCGAGGTTCCAGTACAAGTAGTCACGCCAGCTTTCCGGGGCACTGCGCAGTCCGCTGCTGATGCGAATGGCGGGTGCCGACATGGGCCGCCGCGGCGGCCGCATCAGGCGCATCCGCGCCTCGGATGGCGTACGCCCACCCTTGCGCCGGTTGCAGGTCACACAACACGTGACG
>CAMBHC010000385.1 GCA_945866285.1 Candidatus Sulfopaludibacter sp. SbA3
GGTGGCGGTGACGTGTCCCTTCGACTGGAACACGTAGTCGGGATTGAGGTCGGGCGTCTCGCGGCCCTGCGCCAGGCCGCTGAAGCCGCCACCGGAGCCGCGAGTGCCCTCCGACAAGGCGCCGTCCAGTTGCACGCCCAGCGGGTTGACGCCAAACACGAACGCCTGGCGGCCATCGTTATAGGTGCTGAGGAAGATGATGATGTGGTCGTCTGACTGAATGTGATCGCGATCGGCGAGTGTCGCGCGCACCGAGCCGGCCGGAGCGGCGGCGCGGATCCCGAAGTGCATCGCCGTCGGCGAATACCAGACGAGCACGGCGGTGGCGTTGTCGGCGGGCTCGCCATCAACCGGCGCATAGCGAGAAAACCCGCTGAGCACTGCCGCCTGCGCCCACACCGCTTCGTTCAGCTGGCCGTCGATTTCGACCGATTCGTCCAACCGCGGCGGCACGACATCGAGACTGCCGGAGCGGCCGTCGTAGGACCTCGCCAGGCCGGGCGCAGATGATTGTGCCACCGCAGGGACGGACGCGGCTATCGCGAACAACAGGACCAGAAACACTCGCATGATCAATTTCCGACGATAACACGCGGCCTTCTGCCGGGACGAAAGGTGTGTCCGGCTACTCCGCAAAGATCACGCCAGAGGCGAGCACGCCGCGCGGGTCAAGGGCGCGCTTGATCTCGCGCATGGCGTCGACGCCGTCGGAGCCGTAGAGCCGCCGTAACAGTTCCTGCTTGATCGGGTTGCGGCCCACGCCGTGCTCGGCGAGCGGGCTGCCAGCCATCGCGATCACGGCATCACCAAGAGCCAGGATGGCGTCCTGCCCCTTCGTCACGTCAGCCGCGCTCTTCGGCAGCAGGTTGGGATGAACATTGCCGTCCGAGATATGTCCCCACACCACGAGGTCGAGGTCGCGTTCGGCAAAGAGCTGCCGGCAGACACCCATCATCTCGCCGAACCGCTCGAACGGCACGATCATGTCGGCGGCGGTCTTGGAGATGCACGGATCGATCTGTTGCTGGGCGAGGGCCACGCGGCGATTGACGCCCGCGGGCACTGCTTCTCGCAGCTCCGCGAACGCGCTGGCACGCCCGCGGTCGCCTGGCAGCGCAATCTCCGCATCGTCCAGGGCATGGTGCCGATCGAGCAGCGCGCAGAATCGCCGCAACGGCGTATCTGCCGCATCCTCGTCTCGCGCGCTCGCGAGCTGCCGCCACAGATCCTGCGCGGCCGCTTCAGCCGACAGCTCGATCTCGATCAACAAGACGATGCCGGCGCCGGTTGGCAGCGTGATCTCCAGCTTGCGGTCAACGCCGTCTTCGCGGATGACTTGAATCGACCGCGCGTCGAGGTGTTCGATGGCGGCGATGTCGATGCCAAGCGGATCGCGCGATCGCCAGGTTTCCTGCGCCGCGGCACGGAGCTCGGCGACCAGCCGAATGCCGGCGGCTTCGTCAGCCGCCGGAACCAGCGCGCGACACGTCGCGGCTGGCCGGGCCGCGGTGCGGAACAGCACCTCGGCGATCACGCCCAGCGTGCCTTCGGAGCCGATGAACAGGTCAACCAGATCCATCTCGGGGGCAATGAAATATCCGGCAGAGTGCTTCGGAACAGCAGGCATCTGCAGCGACGGGATGGCGACGAGGCTTGCGGCACGCCTCTGGCCACGTTCCAGGTCGAGGACGTCGCCGTTGACCAAGACCACGGTGATGCCGTCGATCCACTCACGGACGGTGCCGTACTTGAAAGTGGCCGCACCTGCCGCGCATGTGGCGGCCGCGCCTCCAGCGGTCGCGCCGAGATAGGTTGGTACCGGCGGAAGCCATCGGCCAACGGCAGCGAGTGCATTTTGGACGGCCTGCAACGTCACGCCCGCGCCCGCGCGGATGCGATCGCCCTTCATTTCCAGACCGGTGAGGCGTTCCGTACTCAGGACCAAGTCGCCAAACGGTGTCGCGCCGCCCGTGAGCGATGACTGCGCGCCCACCGTCAGGACTCGGGAACCTGTCCCCGTTCCAGCCAGCAGCTCTGCCACCTCTTGCGGCGTCTGCGGCCGGACGACGGCCGGGGTGTGGCCCCCGGGATAGTGGGCCGCGTCCTCGCGGTACTTGGCGAGCAGGTCAGGGTCGGTTTCGAAGGGAGGCACAGTGCTAGGAACGATTGTTGCGCATTATGTCAGGACCCGCGTCGCGAGGCCGGTGGCCCACGCCGAGCGGCAGAGCAACGCCAGGAACGCGGCGCGCCGCCCTCGAGCGTCTTGCGCACCACCACCGCCGTCGTCGACCCGTGGGTGACGACGAGGATGGAGGTGAGGAATCACTTCCTCAGGACGGCGGCATCCGACGTCGCTGCGGAGTGATAGCGTTTCTCGCCGGCCTCGATGCGCACGGCCAGCTTGTTGGCGGCCGGCGGCAGCGGGCAGGTGGTCCACGGGTTATAGGCGCACGGCGGGTTCTGCGCGCGATTGAAGTCGAGCGTGACCTTGCCGTCGGCGGTCGGACCGTCGGTGTAGAGGAACCGCGCCGAGGGATAGGTCGCGTCGGCGCTCGTGAGGTCGCGGAACACGAACCACAGCTTGTCGCCCGACTTCCACGCTTCCATGTTCGCGGTCTTGCCGCCGATGGTCACCGCCACGTTGCCGGGAACGGTGAACGGCTCGAGGTCGCCAAGAATCGTCGGCGACTGAATCAACCTGGGCGTCGCGAGCGGCGTGAACGTGCCGACCACCTTCATCGCCTGGTTGGTGGGGTACCACTTGAGACCCGAGAAGCCAGTGCGCAGCGGCGCCTTCTGATCGCGCACGCGGATGGCGAGTCGCGGCCCGCTGAAGTGGAGGAAGAACGAGGTCGACTTGTAGGTGATCAGGTCAGCCGGCCGGGCGCCCTCGGAGAGACGCAGCGGCGCTTCCTTCACCGGGCTGCCGTTGTAGGACAGCATCTGCCCGTCCGGGGCCTTGATGGTGACGTTGCGGCCGTCCATCGTGATCACGCCGGCCTGTTTCGGGATGTCGGCGTACTCGAGGACGATGTCGTTCAGGGGATCGGAACCGAACTTGTTTTCGCCCGGGTTCAGGAAGTGCAGCCCCGAAACCGTGAACCAGCCGTTGTCGGCCAGCAGGATTTTTTCGCGCTCGGCGCGGAACGCCTTCAGGCCGGCTTCGTCGTAGGTCCCCT
>CAMBHC010000386.1 GCA_945866285.1 Candidatus Sulfopaludibacter sp. SbA3
CGAGACCGGCAACAACTTCGATGCCGGCGTGAAGTTCCGTGCCGGCAAGGTGTCGGGCGGCGCGTACTACTTCCTGAACCAGTACCAGAACTTCATCGCGCAGGATTTGGTCGTGGCGACCAATGCGTCGGGCGCGCTGACGCAGGCGACCAACTATGGCGACGTCCGCATCACGGGCATCGAGGTGTCGGCGGCGGCGCCAATGGTGTTCCGCCCCGGCGTGCTGACGGTGACGGGTGCGGCGGCGTTGACCCGTGGGACCATCACCGATGGTGTCAACCCGCTCGACAAGAGCTCGTTGGCCGGCACGCCGTTCGACAACATCACGCCAGCGAAGCTGGTCGTCAACGCCCGCTTCACCAAGTCGAGCGGACGGTGGTGGGCGGAATACGGTCTTCGCACCCAGGCCGAGGTTACGCGCGTGGCCGAGACGTTGCTCGACTCGCCGTTCCTGATCGCGCAGGACCTGCAGTCACTGGCCGGCTTCAACGTGCAGCGCGTCGGACTTGGCATCAGCCTGGGTCGCGGACGTGACCGCGCCAGCCTGGTGTTTGCGGTCGAGAACCTGACCGACGGCTTCTACCGCGAGCAGTTCCAGTTCGCGCCGGCCCGCGGCCGCAGCTTTACCATCGGCCTCAACGTTGGGGCATTCTAATGGGCGTCGCCGCGTCGCCGCTGCTCCTGACCTGGACGGGCTATCGCATGAGCGTGCGGCCGGCGCAGGCGCAGTTCGCGACCTAGCGCGTCACCGCGAACCTCACCAGCTCGCACCCTCTCTCGGGCTGACGGCATTTCGTCAGCTCGAGTGTTTGTCGTCAGGTTCTGCGGATTCAGGCCACCCTTGGCGTTGACGCCAAACGCCGGCACCCGCCGCGTGAAGAACGGGGGCAGCGCCGGCCTTCTGGCACTACTTGATTCGCTGCAGATCGGCTTCGGCCGCGATGAAGCCGAACGCATTCCAGCCGCCGCCAGACGTCACCTTCTGGAACACTTCGCGCGCCTTGGCGGTGTTGCCAGTAACCAGGTAGTAGTTGCCCACGCCGTAGCCCTGCGTGGCAATGGTGGTGTCGTCGGCCTTCGCGGTGTCGAGCAGCGCTTCGGGCTTGTCGAGGCCCTTGTACATCAGCAGGCGCCGGTGATACGAGCCGTTCTCCAGGATGTCCATCTTCGGCGTGATGCGCTCGAGCACTTTTGCGGCATCGGCCTTTCGGTTCAGGCGCATCAGCGTCATCCACATCCAGTCGCTCGTCGCCGTCACCGAATCGTCATTGTTCGACACCTTCATGCACTCGACGTACGCGTCGTGGGCCTTGGCGTAGTTGCCCTGCAGGTAGTACGAGAGGCCGAGGTGGTACCAGATGTTGAACTGCAGTGTGCTGCGCGGCGTGCCGGCCGGGTTCGGCGCGCCGTCGGGCTCGATCTCATCGGGCTGGCCCTTGATCAACTGCGCGGCCTTCTCGAAGTCGGCCTGGGCTTTCGCAAATTGGCGCACCGAGAGGTAGCGATGGCCGCGATGACGGTAGAACTTCGCGTTGTTCGGGTAGAGCTCAGCGCCCTTGGTGAACATCGCGATGGCTTCGTTGTAGCGCCACAGGTATCCCAGCCGGCGGCCCACCCAGATGATCGCTTCGGCATCCTTGGGGTTGGCGGCCAGCGTCTTTTCAGCCAGCGCCAGGTCGGCGGCCAGCTTTTGCTGGTTGGGGATCGTCGCCGGCACCATCAATGGCGTGCCGGCCAGCGAGACGGCTTCGGGCTTGCCGGTCTGGGCCGCACCGGTGAGCGTGGTTGCCGCGAGGGCCGCGGCGAGGACGAATGCAACTCGCTTCATAAACGCTCTCCTGAGGTGGCTTCGGTCTCTTCCGAGTCGAGTAGGCCTTGTTGCGTGGGCGTATCCAGCTTGCGCGCGACGGTTTCGAGCGGCTCGATCAGCGGAATCTCCTTGGCGCTGCCGGCGCCAAGTTCGCGGAAACGCCGCGCCTTCACCAGCACGTTGTTCTCGAACGATCCCACCACCCGATTGAACGTCGAGAACGTGCCGTCCATGCGTTTGCGCAGGTCTTCGAGGTGTTCCGCCAGCGTGGCGACGCTTTCATGCAGCGCCCGGCCGAGCCGGCTGATCTCTTCGGCGTTGATGGTCAGCTTCTCTTCGCGCCAGCCGAAGGCCGCCGCCTTGAGCAGCGCAATCAGCGTCAGCGGGCTGGCGATCAACACGTTCTGCTTCACGCCGTGGTCGATCAGCAGGGCATCCTGCTCGAGCGCGGCCATGTAGATGGCTTCGGCCGGCAGGAACAGCACCACGAGTTCGGGCGACGCGGGAAACTGGTCCCAGTAGACCTTGGCGCCAAGCTTGGTGACGTGATCGCGCACCTGGCGCACATGGTCCGCGAGCTTGCCGCTTCTGACCCCTTCGTCGCTTGTCGCCTGCGCATCGAGAAACGCCTCGAGCGGCACCTTGGCATCGACGACGATCGAGCGGCCACCGGGGAGGTTGATGATCATGTCGGGACGCAGGCGTCCCGATTCGGAGAAGATCGTCCGCTGCTCGTCGAAGTCGCAGTGGGCCATCATGCCGGCCAGCTCCACCACCTTGCGGAGCTGCACTTCACCCCACTGACCGCGGACGCCCGGCGAACGCAGCGCACGAGTCAGGTTCTGCGTTTCCAGCTGCAGCTGCTGCTGCGTCTGGCCGACCAGGCTCAGCATGGTCCGCATGCTGGCGCTGTCGTCCACGCGATTCTTCTCAACCTCTTTCAGTTTGGCATCGACCTGGAGCAGCGAGTCCTTGATCGGCGCGACCAGCGACCCCAGCTCCTGCTGGCGCCGGGTCAGGTCGATGGCGGCTTCCTTGTGGACGTTGCCGATCTTCTGGTCGGCGAGCTTGATGAACTCGTCGGTGCTCGACTTGAGGGTGGCTGCGGCGAGCGCGGCGAATGATTCGCGCAACTGATCCTGTTGGGTGGCGCGGGAGCGCGAGGCCAGCAGCCATCCGGCGGCGAAGCCAAACACGAGGGCGATCACGATCGAGAGCGTCAATTCCAATGCGTCTGGATCGTAACCCGGGAAGCAACAGGAGATCAGGAGATCAGAAGTTTAGGAGTTCACGAATCTTATACTTCACAAACGATTACTCCTGGTCTCTTCACCTCCTGTAATTACCAAACTGTGGCTGGAAGGTGGA
>CAMBHC010000387.1 GCA_945866285.1 Candidatus Sulfopaludibacter sp. SbA3
GGGACTGACGTCCCGCCCCTCCGGTCTTGACCTTATGATTCAGGCGGCTTGTTAAAGCCGCCGCGTCTTCCACGGCGGCGCCGGCCACGGCGAGGCCGGCGCGTGCCTGGCTCGCTGCCGTCGGCCGGTGGCGCTCCCGGTTCCGGTGCCGGCGGGTGCAGGGCCGCGGGGCCCAGCGCCTCGATGAATCCCTTCCAGTGTTCCAGTACCGTTGGCGCGTTGCCGTGAATCTCGAACCACGTCAGCGAGTCTTCGAACGGTCCGCGATGCATCAGCGTCCGCTTGGCCCTCGGCGACATCTCCAGGTCGGCGATGCGGCTTTGCAGCGACAGCATCTGGCGCAGGCGCTCGGTATCGCCACGCGCGATCGGCAGTGAGCCGATCTTGAGGATCGGTTCCTTGAGTGGCCGCTTGAAGCGCGACTTGTGCGCCTTGGCGGCTTGCTCCAATCGTAGAGGCGGGTCTTCAGACCCCCCTGGAGACCCCCCTTCGGCACCGTCCTCGCCGTTGCCGCCCGCGTCCTCATCCAGATCGTCATCAACCGTGCTGTGCGACTTCTTCGGCATCAACCCCAGCGGGATCAGCAGGGACCCCAGCAGGATCGGATTGCGCAGCGTGGCCGGCGCCGATTCGAACTTGCGGCGATATGCATCGAGCGCCGCCAGGCTCTCCCACAGCGCCACGTTCTTCGCGCCGCGCTGAATCTCTGGCGTTACCGGTTCCAGCAGCCGATGCTCGACGAGTGCGCGGAAGGTCACTTCCGCCGCGCCCGAGCGCAGGATCTTGTAGTACTCCTCGATCAACCGCGCCGGCGATGCCGTGGCCATCAGGCCGCGATGCTTCGCGATGGCCTTGATCACCGGTTCGTCGATCCGGAACCCGAGGCGCGACGCCATGACGATGGCGCGGAGCATGCGAACGGGATCTTCCTGGAAGCGATCGTTGGGATCGCCGATGCAGCGCAGCAGGCCGTCTTTGAGGTCTTTCAGGCCGCCGACGTAGTCGATGATCGAGAAGTTGGCGATGTCGTAGAACAGCGCGTTGATGGTGAAGTCGCGGCGGAACGCGTCTTCTTCGGGCGTGCCGAAGGTGTTGTCGTGCTTGATCAGCAGGTCGGCCGCGTCGGCGGCGTGCGGCGCCTCGGCAGGCTCGGCCTCGGAGCCGGCCGGAATGTTCTTGCGGAAGGTCGCGACCTCAATGGCCTTCATCCCGAAGCGGACGTGGGCGAGGCGGAAGCGGCGGCCGATGATCCAACAGTTCCGGAAGAGCTTCTTGACCTGGTAGGGATGGGCCGAGGTGCCGATGTCGAAGTCCTTGGGCCGGCGGCTTAGCAGCAGGTCGCGGACGCTGCCGCCGACAAGATAGGCCGTGTAGCCTGATTCGTGCAGGCGGTACAACACTTTAAGGGCATCTGCATCGATGTCCCGCCGCGAGATCGGGTGCTCAGCCCGCGGGACGATTACCGGCTCTGTCATCCAGCCTTTGATTGTATTCCGGAGTGAGGTCGTAAATACCGGCCCCAAGGCGCTGAAACCATCCGTAATGGTTGTCGGCCATGATTTTTCTGGCGTGAGGCACCTCGCTGCCTTTCGCGACCAGGGCGGCCTTGGTCGCGCCATGCTCCAGCAGGAATGCGGCGCACCGCATGGCTTCCTGGCGATAGGCGGTCACCAGGCCCTTGCGAGTGGCGCCCCCGAGATTCGGGTCGCCAACCCGGCGGGCGAACTCGCCAAGCAACCGGGCCTTCTTTGTCTTCGACTGTCGTGGCCGATAGGGAGCGGGGTCGGCATGTACCTGGACCTGCGGGTCGCGCGCGCTCACGGTGAGCAGGCCAAGTCCGAGAAGCCGGCATAACTTCAGGTTCCGCTGCAGCGCCTTCCTGAAAGCCAGGCCGCGGCCGAGGGGCACGGCGAGGTAGACCAGGTCGGTGATCGCTTGCCGCTCGGTGCCCTGGTGAAACAGCGACAGCGAGAACCCGGTCTTGGTCTCGACGATCAACGGCGGCTCGTTGCCGCGAACGGCGACGACATCCGCGGAGCCGATCTCGGCTTTGACTTCGTAGCCTTGCTGCTCGAGGAAGCGCTTGAGGGGCGCGTAGAGATCGGTCTCAAGCATCACGGTGGTGGCGGATGACGTTGAACCCCTCGTCCTCTGCTGGAGGCAGAAAGTGACCCATGATCATGTCGAACTCCGCCTCTGACGTCCACGGCGTGCCCGGCGGCAGATCCTTGCTGCGCTCCTTCAGCTGACGCTTGCAGAGCGCGTCCTGGTTCAGCACCACGGCCCGTTCGCGCGCGGCCAGCGCCCTGGCGAGCGTGGATTTGCCGGCGGCCATCTTGCCGCAGAAGAAAATCAGCTTGGCCATTCAGCCACAGAATACAGCCACAGATTAGACACTGAATTACAGCCACAGATTGGACGCAGATTCTCACAGATTCGAGAACTCACGGTCAGTCGAAGCGAACCAAGAGCCAGGGCTCAGGCCAGGCCGGCGACCGGTAGCTCGGTCAGTCCCCGCAGCGGGAGGAGCTTGCGCCAGTGTATCGACTCCGCTGGTTGGGCCAGGCGGAGGCCGGGGAAGCGCGCGAACAGGGTGGTGAGGGCGATCTGTGCTTCCATGCGGGCCAGGCTCGCGCCCAGGCAGAAGTGCCGGCCCTGGCCGAATGCCACGTGCGGGTTTGGATCACGAGCAAGGTCGAGCGTCTCGGGATCCCTGAACACCGACTCGTCGCGGTTGGCCGAGCCGAGGACAGCGATCACCCACGCTCCACGCGGGATGGTCACCGACGCGAGCGTCACGTCCTCGCGGGCGATGCGTGGCGTCGCCATTTCCCCCGGGCTCGTGTAGCGCAGCAGCTCCTCGATGGCGGAGTGGGCGAGGCCAGGTTCGGTCACGAACCGCGCGCGCTGTTCCGGGTGTTGGAGCAGGGCGAGCGCAGCGCTGCCGATCAGGTGCGCCGTGGTTTCGTAGCCGGCCACCAGGAGCAGCATGGCGATGCCGAGCAGCTCGTCCTCGTCGAGGCGGTCGCCCGCCTGCTCGGCCTGGACGAGTGCCGAGAGCAGGTCGTCGCCGGGGTGAGCCCGGCGCTTGGCAAACAGCCGCCGGAAGTAGCGCTCGATCAACCAGACGTATGGGAGCGCCATCGGGATATCGAGAATTCCGGAGGCAAC
>CAMBHC010000388.1 GCA_945866285.1 Candidatus Sulfopaludibacter sp. SbA3
CGCATCCAGCACTTCGAGATAACCGAACCGGCCCAGTCGATACCCTTCTTCGACGGCGGCAAAAGTGGCGCGCGCGCCCGGCAGCACGCCGTCCGCCAGCGCCGCCGCCTCGTCGTGCGCTACTGCGAGATCGCGATACGCCGCCGCCAGTTGCGTGGTGATGCGCACGTGGGCTGCCCGCTCGGCTTCGCGTGCCTGCGCCACCCGCTGTGCGGCCGCCTGGATCGCGGCTTTGTTACGATCGACAAACGGCAACGGGATGGAGGCGCCCACCACCAGCGCGTTGCTGTCCACGTCGGTCAACCGGCGATAGCCCGCGGTCACGGTCAGGTCGGGCACCCGGCGTGCCGATTCGAGCGCGCGGACGGCATCGCGTTGTGCGATCTCGGTCGCCCACCGTGCCACCTCGGGGTTGCGCGCGACGTGTTGGGCGATCGCCTCGAACGACGGCAGGGGCGGCGACGACTGCAAGTCGCCTTCTGCTGATGCGAACACCGCCGACGAGTGGCCCCACAGCGCAGCCAGCGTGAGTCGGTCGGCGGCGAGGGACCGCTGCGCGCGCTGTTCGTCGATCCGGGCCATGGCCAGCGCCACGGCAGCCTTGGTCTGTTCGATCGGCGAGACCACGCCGGCCTCGACCCTGGTTCGCACGGTCTGTTCCACCTGCTCGATCAACCCGCGCGCGCGTTCGGCCAGGACCACCGACTGTTGGCTGACCAGCGCATCCAGGAACGCCGCGGTGACGCGCGTCAGCACGTCGATGCGGGCGGTTTCGAAGTCCCACGCCGCGAGGTCGCGATCGAAGCCCGCGAGGGTGCGACGCGCCGATCGCTTGCCGCCGAGTTCGATCAGTTGGCTTAGTTGGATGGTGGCCTGCGGGCCAGCTACGGAGCTATCGTCAAACGCCCGCCCCGATGCGCCGAGGTCCTCGAACAAGATGTCGACCATGGGGTTCGGTGGTCGTCCCGCCTGGATAGTCGCAGACTCACGAGCCCGAATCTCCCAGGTGAAGCCCGCCAGTTCCGGGCTTTGCCGAAGCGCCAGCGCCAACGCATCACGCAGCCTGATGACACCGGTGGGATTCTCCTCAGCGCCGAGCGGCGGCGCCGCCACGTCCATGGGCGGCGGGGTGATCACCAACCCGGCCCCGATGGGCCTGGGCACCACCGCCTGGGCACCGACTCGAAGCGTGGCAACGGACATCAGCAGCGCCGCAACCACTCCAGCGCGCAGCCACGGGCGACACGACAGCGACAAATAGCGAGGCACAGACATAGCCCTCCGGCCGGACAACGGCCGCAAATTACACGGTCAACAAGACGGAATTACAGGTACGTGCGGGGTCGTCTTTAGACGAAAGCGGGCGGGGCAGGCGACGACACGAACCGGAGTGGTGGATCGTGCGTGGGTAACAGCGTGGTGCGCAGCGCGGGCGCCGGTCTTGCGATCTCAGTCTTCGCCGCACGATGTGCGATCCCGGCCGGCCCGCACACAAGCATGTGGCTGGTCAGGTCATACGCCGGAATCAGGAGTCGAGCAGCGGTGTGATCGGCGTGGTCGAAGCCCGTACCGTGGTCGTCCGCATGGTCGTCGGCGTGGTCGCCTGGATGAGCGGGCGCGTCAGCGATCGCGTGCTGGTGCACGAGCTGGTGGTCATCCTCGACGTGCACGTGCGCGACGGGCAACAGTCCGGCGAGCACAACGGCAAGCGCGGCCATCATCGCGACAATGCGGGTGCTCAGGGTCGGCGACACGGTGTCAGGAGTATGTCGGCGCGTGCTCGACAAAGTCAAACCGGCGGCTCTAGCCATCAACGCAACATCTCACCCTCAGTTACTGGTACGCTGCCCGCCATGAGAAGTAAGGCAATGTCGACAGGCGCACTCGTGATCGCGATCGGGTGGTTCACCGGCGCGGCAGCAGCGGCCCAGGGGGTGCCGGCCGAGTACCAGGGCGTGCTCGACGTCCTCGCCCGCACCGGCGACTTCAAGGACGGCGTGCTGAAGGTCAACATTCCCCGCAACGACATCAAGGTCACGGTCGCCGGCGTCGCCACGCCGACACCGTTTGGCTTCGGCGGCTGGATCGCCCTCACGAAGGGCACCGGCATGGACGTGATGATGGGCGATCTCGTCCTGACCCAGGACGAAGTGAACCCGGTGATGTCGGCGGTGCTCGCGCAGGGACTGGACGTCACCGCGCTGCACAATCACTTCTTCTGGGAATCGCCGCGCATGTTCTACATGCACGTGCATGGACACGGCTCGGCGGCCGACCTGGCAAAGCGCATCAAGCCGGCGATCGATCTGATCGGCAAGATCGCCTCGCGACCGGACGCCGCACCGGCCATGACCTCGACCGTGACCTCAGGCACGCTCGACACGGCGAAACTGGCGAGCATCATCGGCACGACCGGTGAACAGAACGGGCAGGTCTACAAAATCACCATCGGCCGCCCCGACCTCAAGGTGCAGGAGATGGGCGCCGCGATCAACGCGCGCATGGGACTGAACACCTGGGCGGCATTCTTCGGCAGCGACGCCGCCGCAGTGGTCGCGGGCGACGTGGCGATGCTCGACACGGAAGTCACGCCGGTCCTGAAGGCGCTGCGCGACAACGGCATCGAGGTCGTCGCCATTCACCATCACATGACCGCGACCACGCCGACGGTGATCTTCCTGCACTCTTGGGGTCAGGGTCCGGCTGAGAAGCTGGCGACGGCGGTGCGGGGAGCCGTCAACCAGACCGGCCCAAGACCCACCAAGTAATTATCAACTCTTGATCTCCTGATCTCCGGTAGCTCTTTATCTCTCCGGCTGCAGGTTCAGGAACACGCCGAAGCCCGGCGCGACGCGGCCGCCATAGCGCGGGGCGAGCAGCGGCGGGACGATGCTCAGGTTGAGATGGCCGCCGATGCCTGGCGTCCAACCGTGGAAGCGCCCGAACTGGTGGAGATAGCCCACCTGCCCCTTTCCGACCGTGAAGATCTCAGTGATGTACTCGTGCACGTGCAGGTCGTGCGCGGGCTTGCCGACCACTTCGAACCGGCCGAACCAGTGGTGGCGACCGCTGGCAGAGCGCAAGCTCGACTCGGCCAGCACAGCATGCGTGGACTGCTCAATCGTTCCATCTGGAACCTCGCTGACCTCGTGATTCACCCCGTACGCCA
>CAMBHC010000389.1 GCA_945866285.1 Candidatus Sulfopaludibacter sp. SbA3
CGACTTGCGCCACACAGCGGCCACCAGGATGCTTGAGGGCGGGAGCCCTTTGCTGGTCGTGGCGAGCATCTTGGGTTGGAGTCCATCGACCGCCGCGCGCATGGCGAAGCGTTATTGCCACATCGGCAACACCGCACAGATGAACGCGGTGGAAATGCTGATGGTGGATTGCGCCGTCGATGAATCCGACACAGGGGGGCACAAAAAGGGGCACAGCGAGAATGCGCTTACCCTCTCGGAACATCGTAAGTTATTGAAACGAAGTGGCTCCTCGGGCTGGACTCGAACCAGCAACCCTCCGGTTAACAGCCGGATGCTCTGCCATTGAGCTACCGAGGAATACAGGCAGGACTTCTCTCGTCGAGAAGAATCCACATCGTACGACAAATAGGGGGGTCAGGGCAAGAAATAGGGTGGTTAGGCGATCCAGCGGACGCTGATCGTCGTGACCGCGACGCCGATCCAGACCAGCAGCGCCACTCCTGACCTGCCATCGTCTTCCGAGCCTATCTATTGGGGCTTTGGCCTTTGAGAGCGCGGTCAGGATGATCTTCATTGTCGTCCTGTCGCCACGGGCGCTTGCGCCGCAGGGGCAGGCCCTCCTCCCGGTGGACACCCAAAACCGGCAATTGATCGACACTTCAAAACCGGCAATTAACTAACGATGGCCGAGACGTTGACGCGGGCGGGGGTGGACGCTGTCGTGCATCCAGGCGACCACCGGCGTCCGTTGCGACACCGTCAGCGCGCACCGAGCCTCGGCCTCGACCTCTACTTGGTTGGCTTCCTGGCACCGGCGCTGCTCGGCGTGTCGCTGGCCGATCATCTGCTGGGACGAACGCGGCCGCTGCTCAACCGCGCCTCGCAGGCGTTCGTCCTCGTCATGGGGCTGTGGTATTTGTGGCGAGGTCTGGTCGCGTAGGCGGCATGGATCGCGTGTAGGATTAGCGTCGCCATGACGCCGACCCGCCCCAACAGACGACACTTCATCAATACCGCCAGTGCCTCGCTGGCCGCCATCGCCGGAGCGCCGGAGCTGATGGCCGGGATGCAGGCCGCGCAGGCCACGCCCCAGGCGGGAAGCGGCGGTACCAGCCCCGACCTCATCGTCATCAACGCCACCGTCTACACCATGGACCCGCGCACCCCTCGGGCCGAAGCCTTTGCGGCGTCGGGCGGACGCTTCGTCGCCGTCGGCTCGACCAGCGACATCAGGAACCTGGCCGGCAAGAACACGCAGACCTTCGATGCCAAGGGCATGACCGTGGTGCCCGGCTTCATCGATTGTCACAACCACGCCATTGGCGAGGTGCTGCTGAACGAGGTGCTGGTTGGCAATCCGTTCGAGGTGGAGTTCGTCAGCATCCGCAGCATCATCGGCAAGCTGCGCGAGAAGGCGCAGGCGGTGCCGCCGGGCACGTGGGTCGAGGGCTTCTTCTTCGACGACATGAAGGTCAGCGACAAGCGGCAACTGACCATTCGAGACCTGGACGAAGTGTCGTCCGAGCATCCGGTGATCGTCCGCCACCGCGGCGGCCACACCTATTTCTACAACAGCAAGGCGTTCGCGATGGCGGGCATCACGAAGGACACGCCCAACCCGATGGGTGGCACCTACGACAAGGATGAGAACGGCAACCTGAATGGCCGGGTCACCGACCGCGCGTCGGCGCCGTTCAGCAAGGTCGGGACGCGGCGGACCTACACACCGGCGGAAGCCGAGACGCGCGCCCGTGACGGCGTGGCGCACATCTCGAAGCAGTTCGCGCGCTACGGCCTCACCAGCGTGCATCACGAGGGCGGCAACCTGCCGGCCATGCAGGACGTGCGCGCACGTGGCGACCTGAAGCACCGCATCAGCTATGAACCAGGCGGCCAGGTGCTCGAGTCGATGATCGCGGCCGGCATCCAGACGGGCTTCGGTGACGACTGGATCAAGTTTGGCGCGACCTCCGAGCACACCGTCGATGGCTCGTTCTCGGAGCGCACCATGGCGCTCAGCACGCCGTATCCCGGCGTGACGCCGCCCTACAAGGGCAACGTCACCGAGACGCAGGACACGCTGAACGCGTGGGTCGAGCGCGTGCATCGCGCCGGCATCCAGGTGAATTGCCACGCCAACGGCGATGTCGCCATCGACATGTATCTCACCGCGATCGAGCGCGCGCTGAAACTGGTGCCGCGCACCGACTCGCGGCCCAAGATCACGCACTGCACGCAGGTCAACCCGTCGCTGGTCGCGCGCATCAAGGCGCTTGGCGCCGTGCCGGCGCTCTTCACCACCTACGCCTATTACAACCCGGACAAGTTCGTGTTCTACGGCGAAGAGATGATGAAGAACTGCATGGCGTTCCGCTCGCTGCTGGATGCGGGTGTCTACGCGTGCGCCGGTTCCGACTTTCAGCCGGGCCCGTTCGCGCCGCTGATGGGCATCCAGAGCATGGTCACCCGCAAGGGCTGGGACGGCAAGGTGTGGGGCGGCAACCAGCGGATCAGCGTGAGCGAGGCGATTGCCGTCAACACCTGCAACGGCGCGTGGGCGTCAAGCGAAGAAGCGCTGAAGGGATCGATCACTGCCGGCAAGCTGGCGGATTACGTCGTGCTGGCCGCGGACCCGCATACAATCGATGCCGAGAAGATCAAGGATATCCAGATCGTGCGCACGGTCGTCGGCGGCACGATTTCTCATCAGGCATGATTCAACACGGTTCAGGAGAAGCGTAATGTTCAAGAAGTCATTGGTCGCGTTGCTGGTGGTGGGTTCGGTGGGGGCGATGGCCGCGCAGGCGCCGGCGTTCAAGCGCACGGTGCTGCAGACGATGGAGCTGTCGATGGCGGGACGCGAAGCCGTGACCGCGAAGGCCGAACTGCCCGCGGGAGTCTCGTCAGGCCGCCATACGCACCCCGGCGAGGAGATTGGCTACGTCCTCGAAGGCGCGGTCACCGTTGAGCGTGACGGCCAGTCGAAGACGTTCAAGGTGGGCGAGACGTTTGCGATTCCCGCCGGCCAGGTGCACAACGCCGTCAACGGCGGCACCACGCAGGCAACGATCGTCTCGACGTACATCGTCGAGAAGGGCAAGCCGCTCGCCACGCCGGTGAAATAGCTCGCGGCGTCGGCCTTAGCTCAATCGATCAGGAAGCCCTCTTTGGCGGC
>CAMBHC010000390.1 GCA_945866285.1 Candidatus Sulfopaludibacter sp. SbA3
ATTTACGCCGCCATCTCCTGAAACAGGCGGCCGTAGCGCTCGGCCACACGGGGCACGGCGTAGTGCTGCACGTCGAGCCGCGCCCGGGCGACCAGCCGATCGCGCAACGGCCGGTCGGTCAGGATCTGCGTGATCGCGGCCGCGACGGCGTGCGGTTCGTGGGCCACCAGCAGGCCATTGACGCCATGCTCGATGATCTCAATGGTTCCCGGTGACCGCGTCGCCACCACCGGCGTGCCACAGGCCATCGCTTCGATGAGGACATTGCCGAACCCCTCGTACGACGAGGTGAGCACGAACACATCGGCGCGCGCGATCGCGGCCCACGGGTTCTGCCGGAACCCCAGGAACCGCACCCGCCCGGCGAGCGGTGGCTGGGCCGCGACCTGCTCCAGGCGCTCGCGCTCGTCGCCGTCGCCCAGGATCCAGGCGTGAACTGGAGTGGACCGATTGAGCTGCTCGATCGCCGCCAGGAACAGCGGGTAGTTCTTGACGCCGGCCAGCCGGCCCACGGCCACCACGACCGGCCCCTCGCCGGCGGGCTCATTCAGCGCCTCAGCGGCGCCGGCCGCGATCACCTCGAGGTCCACGGGGTTATGCAGCACGCGCAGCTTCGCGCGCGGCACGCCGTAGCGCGTGGCGAGATCGTCCGCTACCCCCTGCGAGGTGACGACGACGGCGTCGGCCCGGCGATAGAAGAAACGCGTCATCCACGCAAACACCCGCCGGCGCAGCGGCTGCTGCCACGAGAAATCCGGATCCTCGAGAAAGCCCGTCGTCGGCGTCCCCTGGTTGAAGACAACCCGCGCGGGCACGCGCGACAGCCACACGGCGATGGCGGTGATGAAGTAACTGAGAAACGGCATGACGATGTCAGGCTGCGTGGTCCGCAGAAAGCGCGCCAGCTCGAGGAGCCGCGCCAGCCACGAGCGCTTGGAAGCCACCACGACACGCACGCCGGGGGCGATGCGGTCGAAGTAGACCCCGTCGGCGCCGCTGAAGAGATACAGCATTCGTTCGTGCCGCGAGTCGAGCGCGCTCAACACCGTCACCGCCACGCGCTCGGCGCCGCCGCTGGTCAGCGTGGGAATCACGAAGCAGATCTTCACGCGACCGGCGGCACTCCGGCCAGCGTGAGGTGAAGCTCGCGCGAGACCACGTCCATCATCGACGCCGCCTGGCGCTCGAGGGTGTGGGCGCGCGCCGTCTCGTAGCCGCCGGCGATCAGCCGTTGGCGCAGGGCCGGCTCGGCAACCAGCCTTCGCACGGCCGCGGCCACTGCGCCCGCCGACGAATCGGTCATGAGCAGTCCGTTGACGTCATGCCGAATCAGGCTCGCGATTCCCGACACGTTGGTCGTGACCACCGGCAGCCCCGCCGCCATCGCCTCCAGCAGCACGCGCGGGATGCCCTCGCCGGGCTGCGTGGGCAGCACAAACGCATCGTAGTGCTGGTAGAGGGGCATCAACTGGTCCAGAGGCACGGGGCCCTTGATCGCCACGCGTTCGCCGACGCCGAGGCGCCGGGCCTCCGCGGCGATGCGGTCGCGCTCCTCATCACCGATCTGGCCAATCGTCGGCCCGACCAGATCCAGCGTCACGTTGTGGCCGTCGGCGACGAGCGCGGCTACCGCCTCGGGCAGGACGCGCAGGCCCTTGCGGGGGTCGATGCGGCTGACCGTGAGCAGCCGGATGGGCTTCGACCCGCAGGTGTCGGGGCGCGACGCGATGTCCTGCAGGCTCAGTGTCGTGGTCTTGGTTTCGAACACCGTGGCGCCCTGCCGCTCGTGCTTCTCGCGCAGGGCCGCGCCGTTGGCAAGCGTCAGCGCCCGCGTCGTCATGTAGCGCAGCGCCCACTCTTCGAACGCGACATAGGCACCGAACAGCGCCTTCTTGACGCCGCGGTATGGCAGGTACGGCAACAGGGCCCGGTAGTCGCCGACCACGAGCAGGAACACGGGCTTGCGTTGCGCCCGCGCCAGGCGGAAGGCGAAGATCGCGGCCGGCGTCGGCACGCGCAGGTGAATCACGTCGCACTGCCCGACCCAGGCGCGCAGACGGCCATACACGGAAGGCAGCATCGGATAGAACTGCCGGGGGCCAGGGAAATAGGGCAACGGCGCCAGCC
This sequence comes from Candidatus Sulfopaludibacter sp. SbA3, assembly GCA_945866285.1. Classification (GTDB taxonomy): domain Bacteria; phylum Acidobacteriota; class Vicinamibacteria; order Vicinamibacterales; family UBA2999; genus 12-FULL-67-14b. Next base: position 2,128 of record CAMBHC010000390.1, read on the forward strand.
GCACGTTGGACGCCCGCAACCGCGACCCGGACGCAGGCGGCACGTCGAAGACCGGCACCGACAGGACGATCTCGTCGAAGTAGGGCGCCAGTGAATCGACGTAACGACCGAACGATCCTTCGGACTCCCAGATGCTGCCGTCGGCGGCTTGCCAAAACGGCATGTGGTACAGGATTCCCAAGGTGCCAGGGGTGCCAGGGGTGCTCAGGTCAGCCCCTTCGCAGCGAGGAGCCGATCGTAGAGACCGGTGATCGCGTTCACGTAGCCGTCCACGCCGAAACGCGGCCGCACGAAGGCGCGGGCGGCCTGGCCCAGCAACACGCGGGTGGTGTCGTCATTGACCACCCGCGACAGCGCGGCGCCGAGTTCGCCGCTCTCGCCTGGGGTCACCAGCAGACCGTTGACGCCGTCCTGGACCACTTCGGGAATGCCGGCGACGCGCGTGGCGACCACCGGCAGCCCGGCCCCCATGGCGAGCACCATGGCCAGCGGCAGCCCCTCCCAGAAGGACGGCATCACGAACACATCGATCGCCGACAGGAGGTTACCGAGGTCGCGCCGCGCGCCGAGAAAGCGCACGCGATCGGCAATGCCAAGCCCGGCGGCCTGGCGCTGGAGTGCCGCGCTCAACGGACCGTCACCGACAATCACGAGGTGCGCCCGGCTCAAGTCGGGTCTCTGCGCGAGCGCGTCGAGCAGGACCCGGTGGCCTTTCTGTTCGGTGAGCCGCGCGATGATGCCCAGCAGCGGGCCCTCGACTGGCACGTCCATCGCCCTGCGCATGTCCTCGCGGCTGATGGTGGTTTCCAGTCGTGACCAGTCCACCGCGTTGTAGATCACCTCGACCTTCGCGGGATCGGCGTTGATCTGCTTGATGTAGAACTCGCGCACCGACTCGGCCGAGGCAATCACCGCATCGGTGCCGCGCATCAGCCACCGCTCGGCCAGCACGTGCCACGGCCGCTTGCGTTCGTAGACGTTGACGTCGGTGCCGATCACGACCGGCACCCGCGCCATCATCGCGGCGAA
>CAMBHC010000391.1 GCA_945866285.1 Candidatus Sulfopaludibacter sp. SbA3
CGCGAAGCGCGCGCCCATCACCGTATTGTTCGGGCACGACAAGCCGGTGGCGATCGCGGGCGGCGTGGAGGATTGGACCAACCAGTCGGATCACGGACCCTTCCACAGCGCGAACATCCCCTTCGTCTATTTCGGCGTCGAGGACCACGCCGACTATCACAAGCCGACGGATACCGCTGACAAGATCAACCGTGGTTTCTTTGTCGATGTCGCTGAGACCGTGTTGGATGCGGTGCTGCAGTTGGACGCGGCGTTTGCCACGGTGTCACCCAAGTAGCAGGAGGGCGAGATGGAGCAGGCGTTCCTCGATGCCGTGAAGGCGGGTAGCGAAGGCGAGGTCCGGCGCCTGGTGCAGGGCTCGCCCGCGTTGCCTGGAGCGAAGGATGACAATGGCGTCTCCGCCATCTTGCTGGCGGCCTATCACGGCAAGCGCGAGGTGGCGGCGGCGCTCGTGGAATTGGGCGCCCCGGTCGACATCTTCGAAGCGAGTGCGCTCGGCTTGGTGGATCGGATCACTGCATTGACCGGCGAAGACCCCGCGCGCGTCTCTGCCTACGCGCAGGATGGGTTTTATCCGCTAGGCCTGGCGGCGTTCTTCGGTCACCTCGACGCGGTGCGTGCGTTGTTAGCGGCCGGCGCGGATGTTCACGCCGAGGCGAAGAATGCCTTCAAGGTACGCCCCGTGCACGCCGCGGCCGCCAGCCGCAATCTCGACATCCTGAGAGCGGTACTCGAAGCGGGCGCCGATCCGAATGTCCCGCAACAGCAAGGCTTCGTGCCGCTACACGAGGCCGCGACCAACGGCAACCGCGCGATGGCCGAGTTGCTGATCGAGCACGGCGCCAACCCGAGACTGGCGAACGAGGCCGGGAAATCGAGCATCGATCTTGCCCGCGAGAAGGGCCACGCCGAGCTCGCGACGTATTTAGGGGCCTGACCCCCCTTTTCACCAAATGGTTGATTGGGGTCAGCCCTCGTTCGCGCCTGCAGTTCCTCGCGTTCGCAGCCTCTGAACGATTCGGCCGATGGTGTTTGGGTGAACGAAGAGGCAGGCCGCAATCTCAGCTAACCGGTATCCGTGCACTACATGTGCACGCAGGACCTGCGTATTCCTGTCGCTCTTCGGCAGCTGGCGTGGAAACAGTTCGCTGAGAGCTGGCCGTCCCAGGGCCCGATACTCGCGTGGCAGCCGAGCCTGGTGCAGTGTCGTCCCGATTACTGCACGGACCGTCTCACGCTGTGTCTGGTCGCCAAACACAAGCGCCTCCTCGCACAGGTTCTTGCCGTCTGGTCTGCTGACGAACTCTTTGAAGCTCAGTTGTGCATCCCGCAGCGTCCGGCCGCCAAAGACCCAGTTGAGCCAGGACAAGTCCAACCAGCACGGTGGAGCTTCCATTCCCACGGTAGCGCGATAGCTGCTCCATTTCCATTCAGAGGGCTCCTCGACCAGGCCCGCTTTAACGGGATTCATGAGGACATAGGTGTTTGCTGCGCGGAGGTAGATGTCGTCGCCAATCAACACCGACTTGAAGCGCCCTTGAAGCAAGTGACCGCTTCGCCCGTGTCGTCGATTCGAATACTGCGCGAATACTCCGTTCAGCCAATTCATCGCAGCCGAGAGGTTGGCGTCTGAGCATTCGATGACAGCGTGATAGTGATTCCCCATCAGGCAATAGGAGTGGCAAAGCAGTCGATAGCGTCCCGCCGCCTCCCCAAGGAGCCTCGCGAAACGCCGGCGGTCGGCATCGTCCTCGAAGATGACCGCCTTCCTGTTGCCGCGGGACATGACGTGATAGGTCGCGCCACGCATTTGTAGTCTCGGTCCACGTGCCATGGCACCGTGACATACAAGGCGTGCGCCACGCACGAAACCCGCGCATTCATTGGAGATCTTTTGGTCCACGCCCAGCGCGATCGCAGGTTCCTCAGCACGTGCCTGCGAAGTGGCACGCAAAGACTGCGATCAGTGACCGGGTTGACCCCAATCCACCATTAGGTGGAAAAGGGGGTCAGGCCCCTAATGGCGAGCACCGATCACCGATCACCCCAATCGCTCGTAGGCGGAGAGGGTGCCGGTGACGAGGTGTTCGACGTCGAAGTGGTCGGCGACACGTTGGCGACCCGCCTCGCCGTAGGCGCGGCGGAGCGCCGGGTCCTTCAGCAGCTTGACCAGCGCCGCCGCGAGCGGTGCGGGCTCGGCTGGCTCCACGAGTTCGCCCGTCACGCCGGGAACCACCGCCTCGGGGATGCCGCCGGCGCGCGTGCCGACCACCGCCAGGCCCATCGCCATCGCATCAAGCACCGCTGAGCCGAGTCCTTCGGTGATCGAACTCATCACGAACAGGTCGGCCGACTTCATCAGCGACAGCACATCCTCGCGAAAGCCCGGCAGCAGGACGCGCTTCTCGAGCGACAGGTGCTTCACCTGGCGCTCCAGAGCAGGCCGTAACTCGCCTTCGCCGAGGATCACCAGGTGCGCGTCCGGCACGCTGCGCAGCACCAGGGGCATGGCATCGACCAAGTATTTCTGCCCCTTGTGTCCCACCAGCGCACCGACGTTGACGATTACGGGAACGCCGTGCGGCAGCCAATACTCGGCGTGCAGATCGGCCGCCGGCCGATGCGCGATCTTCTCGACGTCGATGCCGTCGTGCACCACGACGACGCGACCGGCCGGAATGCCGTCGTGGACGAGAATGTCGCGGATGGCACCCGAGGCGGCGATGAAGCCGTCCACCTGGCGATACTTCCACTGCGAAAACGCGTTGCCCTGCAGGTGAAAGTCCACGCGCCGAGAGGCGATGACCTTGGGACGGGGCACCGGCGCCGAGAACGACAAGGCGAGCGCCGCCATCGAGACGGCGTGCGGATCGTGCGCGTGCACGACGGCCGGCTGCCATTGCCGGATGATCCGCGACAGCTGCCACGCCGCGGCCAGGTCCACCTCGTTGACCGACGCCAGCGGCACCAGGTCGGGCCCTTCAGACGCGCGTCGATACAGCTCACCCTCGGGGTGGGCGACCAGCACCGCGCGATGGCCGCGCGCGCGCATGCCGAGCACGGTCAGGAGGACTTGTTGCTGTCCTCCGCGCCACGAGCGCGCGGTGTCGATGTGGAGGGCGAACACAGTTCCCAGAGTTTCGCGAA
>CAMBHC010000392.1 GCA_945866285.1 Candidatus Sulfopaludibacter sp. SbA3
ATCGACGTCGCGGGTCGGATCGCTAGGCGCGGCGCTGGTAGCCGGGCCAGCCGGCATCCTTGGCTGAGACCACGACCGGCGCCGAAGGCCAGTCGATGCCAAACGCGGGGTCGTTCCAGCGGACGCCCCCTTCGGCGGTAGGGTCCCACGGCGCTGAGGCATGGTAGTACGCCTCGGTCTCGTCGGCCAGCGTGAGGTATCCGTGCGCGATGCCCTCAGGCATGTACAGCATCCGCCGGTTCTCGGCCGTCAGCTCCACCGCTTCCCACTGGCAGTACGCCGGAGACTCGGGGCGCAGATCCACGATCACGTCGAGCAGGGCGCCGCGCGTGCACCTGATGATCTTGGCCTGGGCGTGCGGCGCCTTCTGGAAGTGCATGCCGCGCAGCGTGCCGCGCATGTGGTTGAAGGCGAGGTTGCACTGCGCGAGCGCGGGCTCGATGCCGTGCTTGCGGAACTGGTCGGGCAGCCACGTCATGGCGAAGAAGCCACGGTCGTCGTGGATCGCCGTGATGTCGATGATCCACGCGCCGGGAATGCGCGATTCGGTGAACTTCATTCAGATTGCGGCGGCACTAAAGTGCCGCCCTCCTGGCGCTACAGCCGGAAGATCTTCGGACCGGTCACGCCCTTGAGCGCATTGCGCGTGTCCACCAGCAGCGGGAAGCGATCGATCATCGCCGCATAGTCGAACACCTTGTGGTCGGTGATGATCACGCCGCAGTCGATGCCCTTGTGCGCGATGGCTTCGTCGACGTGTTGCAGATCCAGCGACGCGTGCTTGAAGGCCGCCACATAGGGGTCGGTGTAGCTGACGATGGCGCCGCGGTGCGCCAACAGTTCGAGCACTTCGAGCGCCGGCGACTCGCGCAGGTCGTTGACGTCGCGCTTGTAGGCCACACCGATGATGTGCACGCGCGAGCCGTTGAGCGACTTCTTCTTTGAGTTCAGCGCGTCGATGATGCGCTGCACCACGAACTCGGGCATGGCGCCGTTGACGCTGCCCGCCAGCTCGATGAAGCGCGCTTCGAAATTGTACTGGCGCGCTTTCCACGAGAGGTAGAACGGGTCGATCGGGATGCAGTGACCGCCCAGGCCGGGGCCCGGGTAAAACGGCATGAAGCCGAACGGCTTGGTCTTGGCAGCGTCGATCACTTCCCACACGTCGAGGCCCATGCGGTGGCACATCAACGCGAGTTCGTTGACCAGGCCGATGTTCACGGCGCGGAACGTGTTTTCGAGCAGCTTGACCATCTCGGCCACGCTCGGCGAGCTGACCGGGACGACCTTGTCCATCACCTGCTCGTAGAAGGCCACGGCCGCTTTGGTGCTGTCCTCGTTGATGCCACCCACCACTTTGGGGATGTTCTTGGTCTGGTAATGGGGATTACCCGGGTCCACGCGCTCGGGCGAAAACGCCAGGTAGAAGTCCACACCGGGCGTAAAGCCCTTCGCGGCCAGAACCGGCTGCACCACTTCGACGGTCGTCCCCGGATACGTCGTCGATTCCAGGATGATGAGCTGGCCCTTCCTGAGCACCGCCGCCACGGCATCGACCGCCTGCACGACGTAGGTCATGTCGGGGTCCTTGGTCTTGCGCAGTGGCGTCGGCACGCAGATGTCGATGATGTCGGCCGCAGCCAGCGCCTTCGCATCCGTCGTCGCCTTGAACTTGCCGTTCTTCACGACCTCGGCCAGGTGCTCGGAGGACACATCGGGAATGTAGCTGCGCCCCGCCATGAGTTCCGCGACCTTGTGCGCGTCGACGTCGTAGCCGACGACGGGGAACCCGGCACGGGCGAACTCAACGGCCAGCGGCAGGCCGACATATCCCAGGCCAATCACGCCCAACGTGGCCTGCTTCGATTCGATCTTCTTCAGCAATTCCATAAGAGTTATCCGCGGTAAAAGCGTGCGATGGCTTCAACGACCGCGCCCTGCTGGGCCTCGGTGAGTTCCGGGTAAATGGGCAACGCCAGCGAGTCGAGCGCGGCGGCTTCGGCAATGGGGAACGCGCCGGCCTTGTAGCCAAGGCCGGCGAAGCATTCCTGCAGGTGGAACGGCACGGGGTAGTACACCTCGCAGCCAATGCCGGCGGCGTCGAGATGCGCGCGCAGGCGGTCGCGATCGGGCACGCGGATCACGAACTGGTTGTAAATGTGAGTGCGATCCGGCGCCTCCACCGGCAGCACCACTTCCGACAATCCGGCCGAGGCAAACGCCGCGCGATAGCGCATGGCGTTGTTGCGCCGCGCCGCGCTCCACTTCGCCAGGTACGGCAGCTTCACGCGCAACACGGCCGCCTGCAACGCATCCAGCCGGAAGTTGGCGCCCACCATGTGGTGGTAGTACTTCGGCTCCATGCCGTGATTGCGAATCAACTTCAGGCGATGGGCGAGGTCGGCATTGGTTGAGGTCACCAGGCCGCCATCGCCGAAACCGCCAAGGTTCTTACTGGGGAAGAACGAGAAGCAGCCGACGGCTCCCCAACTGCCCACGGCCTTGCCGCGATACATGCACCCAATCGCCTGGGCGGCATCCTCGATCACGGGGATACCACGCGGCGAGGCAGCGGCCAGGATGGGCTCGAGGTCGGCGGACTGGCCGAACAGGTGGACCGGAATGATCGCCTTGGTCTTTGAGGTAATCGCCGCGGCGGTCGCGGCCGGGTTCAGGTTGAACGTGTCGGCGTCGCTGTCCACCAGCACCGGCTTGGCGCCCACGCGCACCACCGAACCGGCGGTCGCAAAGAACGAATAGGTCGGGGTGATGACCTCGTCACCCGGTCCGATGTTCAGCGCCATCAGCGCGGCCACCAAGGCGTCGGTACCCGACGACATGCCGAGCGCGTGCGGCGTGCCGAGATAGGCGGCGACTTCGCGCTCGAGACCTTCGACTTCAGGGCCGCCGATAAAGCGCTGGCTGTCGCAGACCCGGGTCACGGCGTCGAGCAGGGCCGTCCGGAGCGGCAAGTACTGTGCATTGAGGTCGAGGAGCGGGACAGTCACAAACAATCATCGTACATGCCTCTTGCCGGTGGCGCAAGGGTCACGGCTGCCGGTCGCCCCGCCTGAGGATGACCGCCGCCGGGCGGGAATCGACGTCGGCCACAATCGCGAGCGGAGCCCAGAGC
>CAMBHC010000393.1 GCA_945866285.1 Candidatus Sulfopaludibacter sp. SbA3
CAGGCGGCCGCGGACCCGATATTTGCGAAGCTCGCCAGCCTCCCCGAGTTCAAGAAGCTAATCACGCCGTAGGCGGCTGACCGTGTTGGCGTAGAGGCGGGACGTCAGTCCCGCCTTACGCCATGCGCGAGGGCTGCCACTGCAGCCCGAGACCGATGATCCGTTCAATGAGCTTGGCGTAGGTCACGCCGGCGCCTTGCGCGGATTCCGCGAAGTCTTCGCCGTGCGCCAACTGCGGGTTCGGGTTGGCTTCGATCACCGACAGCTCGCCAGTCGCCTTCATCCGCAAGTCGATGCGCGCGTAGCCTGACAGGTCGAGCGCGCGGTAGACGCGCTTGGCGAGGTGCTGCACTTTCGCCGACATGTCGTCCGGTAACGCGGCCACTGCGGTGTCGATGCCGTGCTTCTTCTGGTAATTGACGCTCCACTTCACGCGCTCGGTGGCAATCTTCCAGTTGTTCTCGGGCATCTTCGAGAACGACATCTCCCACACCGGGAACGTCTGCAGGCGGTTGTTGCCCAGCACGCCGACGTAGAGTTCGCGGCCGTCGATGAATTCCTCGACGATGGCTGGGGTCATGATGGTGTCGTGGATGAACTGGACGCGCTTGTTCAGTTGTTCGTCGTTCTCCACCACCGACGCCTGTGAAATACCGGTGGACGATTCGTAGGTCAGCGACTTCACGATCAACGGAAAATGCAGGCGCTTGGGCAGCTTCACCTTGTTGCCGAGCGGCACCACCAGGAAGTCGGGCACCGGAATGCGGTGATAGGCCAGCAGCTTCTTGGCCAGGCCCTTGTCGCGAGACAGCGTGAGCCCGCGCGGGTTGCATCCGGTGTAGGGCACCTTCAGCAGCTCGAGGTAACTGACCACGTTCTGGTCGAACACCACCACATCGTCGAACGCCTCCATCAGGTTGAACGTGATCGTCGGCTTGAAGTCGTCGATCGTCGCGCGGATGGGGGTGAGGTCGTCATGCACGCCAATCACGCGCACTTCGTGGCCCAGTACCTTGAGCGTACGGACGACGTCGTATTCCATGCGCCACGAGGCGGTGGAGGCAGTGACTTGATCGGGGGCCTCATCTGGTGGTTCGAGGCCTTTGTGGACGAGGGTCAGGACACGCTGCGGTTTCAAAGGGCCACCCGATGACGGCCGCTGTGCAGGTAGTTCATCACCTGCACGGTCAGCAGCACCGTGAATTCCTGTCGCGCCTGTTCTTCGGGCACGGCGAGGCGAAGTTTAAGCTCGCGACATCGGACGATGATGTCCTCGAGCACTTTGTCGATGGTGTATTGGTAAATGCCGGTCCAGTCGGCGACGATCTTGCGCACCGGCTGGCGAATGCGGCCGAGGAACTGGGCCGCGGTCATGTGATGCGCATGTTCAGGCGCGTCAGAGAACAGGCGCCGTAGATCGCGATCGTAAAACGCGGGGTGGTCGACGCCGTAGTGCCGCCGCTTTCGCCGATAGTGAAAGCGGAGCGTGCGATTGAGCCGGTGCAGCGGATCGAGTTCCTCGGTGCGTTCCAGCAGCGGCTTCTTGGCGACCAGCGACTTCATCAGGTCGTCCATGTATTCCAGCTTCTTGATCGCGGGCCAGCCGGCGTAGCGGGGCTTCCACTGTGCCTCGGGTGTCAGCCACACCGCGAAGGTCTCGGCGAAATCCTCGTCAGGATGGCTCTGCGCGTACCACGGGTCCAGGTGCTGCACGAAGCTCTTGCTGTAGGGCCGCGGCGCATAGAACTCGGGATACGGCTCGGACGAACTGCCGAACACCTGCTGGCGTTGCTTGCGGAGCCGCAGCTTGTAGGCGTTGTCGATGACGTGGCCGGCTTCATGGCGCAGGATGCGCATGCACCAGTCGTGCTCGCCGCCCTCCACCGCCAGCATCTGCGTCTTTTCGAGTCGCTCGAGGCGCGGATGCGCCAGGTAGAACGGTACCGCCATCGAGGCCTGGCCGTCCGGCGTGAACCATTCGTCCGAGAGATAGAAGTGGAGAGGAAAGGTGAGGCCCCGGGCCTCGAGCTCGGACTTGAGCTGCGTGACGCGCGATTCGATGACGGAGCCTGCCAGCTTCAGCGGCAGATCCGCCAGGCGAAGGTTCAGGAGCTCTTCGTCTGGGAGATCGGCCCAGTTGGGAGGGGCAGGCGTTCTGGGCATCGGCGCTCCCCAGAGTGTAGGTCAAACGGGCTGGCGCGGGGGCGCGTGGATGGCCTGCCATGAGCGAGCCGGCGAGCCGCCGAAGGCGGGTCACCGGCAAGTCGAATGGTGCGCTCGGCAGGACTCGAACCTGCGACCCCCGGCTTCGAAGGCCGATGCTCTATCCAGTTGAGCTACGAGCGCACGCCGCTCCTATTATGTCTCACGACCTCTTGAGTTTGTCCGCGAACGACTTCTCGAGCTTCTTTACCTTCGGCATGGCCACGGCCGCGACGTACGGCTGGTGAGGGTTCCTGGCCACGAACTCCTGGTGATACGCCTCGGCCTCGAAGAACTGCTCCAGAGGCTCAAGCGTCGTGACGATGGGCTGGTCGAAGACCTTGGCGTCTTTCAGTTGCTGGATGTACGCCGCGGCCACCCGCTCCTGGTCCACGCTGGCGTAGAAGATTGACGACCGGTACTGGCGGCCCATGTCGTTGCCCTGGCGATTCAGCTGCGTCGGGTCGTGCGCGACGGCGAAGAACACCTTGAGGAGTTGTCCCAGCGTGATGCGGTCCGCGTCGTAGCGCACACGAATCACCTCGGCGTGGTCGGTCATGCCGCTGCACACCGCCTGGTAGTTGGCCGAGTCGGCCGTCCCGCCGGCGTAGCCAGAGACGACGGTGATCACGCCGTCGAGCTTGGCGAACACCGCTTCGGTGCACCAGAAGCAGCCGCCCCCCAGGATGATGGACTGCGGCCCGCCAGTGGGATCGGCCGGGGCATCGATCGCAGGATCGGGGAACTGGTCCGCAGGAAAACCCGAGTCGCCGGCAAACAGGTCACTGAGCTTCATGACTGCGATTGTAACGTGCCGGGCCGGCGCAGGCCGAGCAGCACGATGACGGCCGCCACAGCCAGCAGCGCGGCCGAGAGCGGGTGGGTCAGGAATACCGACCAGTCGCCCTGGCTGATCGCGAGTGC
>CAMBHC010000394.1 GCA_945866285.1 Candidatus Sulfopaludibacter sp. SbA3
GTCGCCGGCCTGCAGATTGTGCTGACCAAACACTCGACCGCGCTGTCAGGCGTGGTCTCGGATGCCCGCGGCAAGCCACTGCTCGACGCCACGGTGGTGGTGTTCCCGGCCAACGACAAGCTCTGGACGTTCCAGTCGCGATTCATCAAGGCGGCGCGACCCGATCAGGACGGCACGTACCGCGTGTCAGCGCTACCGCCGTCAGAGGACTACTTGGTGGTGGCCGTGCAGGGTCTCGAAGACGGGCAGGCCGGCGATCCCGAGTTCCTCGCGAGCGTCAAGGACGCCGCCGCCAAGTTCACGCTGGCCGACGGCGAAACCAAGGCGGTTGACGTTAAACTCTCCGCACCGAAGTGAGGCCCGAATGAGCATGCGATGCAAACAGTGCGCGGAGTCGTTCCCGAAGGGTCAGCCGTACGACATGTGGGAGGTCCGGCGCCAGCACGTGTCACCGCTCGACCAGGAGAGCGTGACCAGCAACGTCAACATGGAAGACGCCGGCGTCTTCTGTTCGCGGAAGTGTTTGACGGACTATTTGAAAGCCGGTGATCGATCCGGGGTCTTCGATCTCGGTGGGCGCAAGTAGGTCAGAAGTAGTCGCTGTGCCAGTACACGACCTCCGCTGCCGCCAATGGCGGGAGCGGGAGAATTCGGTCGCGCAGTGGCCGGATCATCAGCACTTCCTGCGTCGGCATTGAGGCCGCGACCTTGAGCTGCGGCGGCACCAGTGACTGCGGCCACCAGCAGCGAATCTCCGGCAATTTCTCGCTGGGGTGCCGCGCCAGCATGGCCTGCAGGATGGCACCGAGACGCGCGCCGGCGGGATCGCGGTCGCCGGCCTCTTCGATCATCCACCGCCCGTCCTGTTCGGTCGCCACGAGGTAGGCCACCGCCTGGTAGCCCTCCTCCGCCACCAGGAACTCCGTCGTCCGCGCACCGAGCGGCGACAGCCCTGACAACAGGCGCTTCCGCGTGATGTTGAAGCGCACGAAGTCTTCGCTGCGATCGAGCGCGAGCCGGGCGCCGGTGGAACGCAGCGCCGACATCTCGATGATGCTCGGCAGGTCCCGCTCATCGCCCGCGCGAACCAGCATGCCCGGCGCGCCGCCGCGCTTCTGATCCACTTCGATCACCCATTCCGTCAACGGCACGGGGACAAACTCCAGCCGCTCGTAGAAGGCCGGCGGAATCTCCGAGAACAGCATCGCGAACTCCTGTCCTTCGGTGACGGCAGTCTCGAGCAGGCGCGCGAGCAATTCGCGCGCGGCGCCGCGGCCGCGATAGGCCTCGGCGGTGAAGACCGCACCAATCCCCAGCACGCGACGAATGCGGCCGTCGAGGCGAAGCGAGAGGTCGTAGCGCTTGGCGCTCGACACGATGTGCGGACCATCAACGAGGGCGACTCGGTCGAGATGGCCAGCGCCCCACGGCGTCTTGAGCTGGGCTCGCCACGACTTGCCGTAGTTCTCGCGCGACAGGCCGTCGCTCCAAAGGGAGCACGTGTCGTCGAGCACACGCTCGAGGACGTCACCGACAGCAGGAATGACGCGAAATGGCATGGATTAAACGATTGCTCGACGCGGCGGGTCGAATCAGTCAGTAAGAGGTTAACCCATGTGGACTCGTTCATTTGCCGTGTTGTCGTTGATCGCCCTCGCTGCCGGCCACCCGCAGGCTGGCGGGTCCGCTCCGGTTCCCTCGACAGACGAGGCCATCACGCACGCGCTGAACCGGCTGACCTTTGGCCCACGAGCCGGCGACGTGGCGCGAGTGAAGGCCATGGGCCTTCAGAACTGGATCGACCTGCAGCTCAGCCCATCGCGGATCGAGGACGCCGCCCTCACGGCGAGGCTGGCCCGGTTAGAGACGCTGACGCTTGATTCGCAGACCATCCAGCGAGACTACTCGGGCCCGGCGATGGTGGCACGGCGCGAACGACAGCGACAGAATCCGCCTTCGCCGCCGGAGGCGGCTTCGGCGAGACAGGCTGAGTCTTCGAGCCAGACCGAGGACATGAGCCCGTCTCGCCGTAGCTCGCCTGAACCCGAGCGAGCGAAGGCGGGGCAGGTGATCGCCGACATCGAGGAGGCCAAGCTGCTGCGCGCCCTCTACAGCGAGCGGCAACTGCAGGAAGTGCTGGTCGACTTCTGGTTCAACCACTTCAACGTGTTCGCCGGCAAGGGCGCGACGCGCAATTACCTGAGCGAGTACGAACGCGAAGCCATCCGGCCGTATGTGCTCGGTAACTTCCGCGACATGCTCGAAGCCACCGCGAAGAGCCCGGCCATGCTCTTCTACCTCGATAACTGGCAGAATGTCGCTGAGCAATCCCCAGGAGGCGCGCCGCGCCGACCCCAACGAAGCGGCGCAGCCGCGAGCCCCACGCGCGGCATCAACGAGAACTACGCACGAGAGTTGATGGAGCTGCATACGCTGGGCGTGGATGGCGGCTATACGCAAACCGACATCGTGAACGTCGCGCGAGCGCTGACTGGTTGGACCATACGGCCGCGCGAAGGGTCGGGCACCCAGTACGTGAAACGCCTCCACGACGACAAGGTGAAGACGGTGCTCGGCCAGACGCTCAAGGCCGGTGGTGGCGACAACGACATCGAGCGGGTGCTCGACATTCTGGCTGCGCATCCGTCGACGGCGCGACATATCGCGACCAAGCTGGCGAGGCGATTCGTCAGCGACACGCCGCCCCCGTTGCTCGTGGACCGCGCCGCGGCGCTCTTCACGGCGACCACGGGCGATCTCCGCGAAGTGGTGCGGACCATCGTCACGTCACCCGAGTTCTTTGCCGCCGATGCGTATCGCGCCAAGGTGAAGACGCCGCTTGATTTCGTGGCCAGCGCGCTGCGCGCGACCGGCGCCGAGATCCGCTCGGCCGTGCCGCTGGCGCGCGAGTTGCGCGACATGGGCATGCCACTCTACTTCTGCCAGCCGCCCACGGGTTACGACGACACCGCGGCCACCTGGGTCTCGGCGGGCGCGCTGGTCAGCCGCATGAACTTCGCCGTCGCGCTCGGCAAGAACGAGATCCGCGGCATTCGCATTGCCAATCCTCCAGCCGATCTCGACAAAGAGATCGGGTCACCCGCGTTTCAGAGACAGTGAGGC
>CAMBHC010000395.1 GCA_945866285.1 Candidatus Sulfopaludibacter sp. SbA3
GCGTCGGCCAACGCCGCCACCCGCGCGCCCGCTTCAAGGCCGGCGGGAGCCCGGAACACTTGTTTCAGGGCCGCACGCGCCTCCGCTTCGCTCTCGATGCGCGCGGACTGGAGCCGCCGCCGCAGGTCCAAACGGCATTCGCGGGCCGCACGCTCCAACTGCAGGCCGAGGTCGCGGCCAGCCGCGGCCTCTTCATGCCACTGGACGGCGCTGGTGACCGCCTCGCGCAACTGATCCCGTCCAAACGGTTTCAACAGGCACGACACGACGCCGTCGCGCCGCACCGCGGACGCCGGCAGGTCCCGGCCCGTGGCCAGGACCACGGCCACGTCGGGGTAGTCGTGGCGGAGCTGGTCGACCAGCCACATGCCGTCGTGCTGACCGGGCAGCCCCACATCGCAGATGGCCACCCCGGGATGCCCGCTCTTGGTCAACGCGAGCGCCTCTTCCGCCGTACGCGCGTGACTCACAGGGTAGCCAAGGTTAGTGAGCCACCGGTGCATGGTGTCGGCCACGAGGTCTTCGTCCTCGACGATCAAGAGTGGCGTCACCTGCAACCGCACGTTCACAAGGACACCCCCATGCGGCAGGGCTGACCGAAGAGGGTCTCAGGGGCCCTGTCGGTGAGTGGGCTGCTGCTGGCTGCGGTGGTCATATCGAATGAGGCAGCAAGCCTCGTGCCTGAGGCCCCCGCACGGCTGGCTCCCCGCGCCCGCATCCCGCCAACTGTGCGTAACCGCACGGCTGCACGGGGCACGCACGGATTGCACGTTGCACAGCTGCGAGCGTTACACCAGAATCAAGCTGTCCCCATGGCCGCGCTGCCCGTGATGCTCATCGTCGACGACGACCCTGAGGTCCTCGCCTTGCTCGCGAAATTCGCAGCAAAGCAGTCGTTCACGGCTGTGACCAGGAACTCCGGCGAAGACGCGCTCGATTACCTGCACGGAGACTTCGCCGACCTCGCCGTCGTCGACGTTCGGATGCCAGGCGTCGATGGCCTCCAGGTCCTGCGCGGCCTGCGTGACATGGCGCCCGACTGCCGCGTGGTGCTCATGACGGGTGAACCCGACATGGCCATGGCGGTCGAGGCCATCAAGCTCGGCGCGCAAGACGTGCTGTCGAAGCCGCTCGATCTCGTGAACCTGACGCGCATTCTCGACGACGTGCGCGAGGAGAACGCGCAACGGCGACAGGTGCGCGCCATCGAGCAGCACCTGGCGGCGCGGCTCGATTTCCACGGCATGGTCGGCCGCAGCCCCAGCATGGAGTTGTTGTTCAGCCTCATTCGCCGCCTGGCCCCCCACGTGCGCACCGCGGTGATTACCGGCGAGACCGGCACCGGAAAGGAACTGGTGGCGCGCGCCCTGCACGCGCGCGGACCACGGGCCGCGCGGCCGCTGGTGACGGTGAACTGCACCACCATTGTGCCCACGCTCGTGGAGAGTGAATTGTTCGGACACACGCGTGGCACGTTCACGGGTGCCACCGAGCACAAGGCCGGCGTGTTCGAGCTTGCCGACCGCGGCACGCTGTTCCTCGACGAGATTGGCGAGTTGCCGCTGGACATGCAGGCCAAGCTGCTGCGCGTGCTCGAAAGCGGCGAAACGCGGCGCGTCGGCGCCACGGCGGCGCACACGGTTGATCTTCATGTGATTACCGCCACCAACCGGAAGCTCGAGCAGGCTGTGGCCAACGGCCAGTTTCGCGCTGATCTCTGGTACCGGCTCAACGTGCTCGAACTCCACGTGCCCCCGCTCCGGGAGCGCCGCGAAGACATTCCCCTGATGGTGGCCACGTTTGTCCGGGAGTTTGCCGCCAGGTTCGATCGGCCCATCGTGGGCGTCACCCCCAGCGTGGAGCGCGCCTTGATTGCGGCTGACTGGCCGGGCAACGTGCGGCAGTTGCGCAACGTGATTGAACGGGCCTGCTTGTTGGCCGAGGGCGAGTGGATCACCGGAGCAGAGGTGCCTGGGCCCGCCGGGCCAGGCACCTCGGGCCATCCCGCCGAACCGGCGGGCGTGCGGCTCCGCGAAGTGGAACGCTCGGCAGTGGTTGCGGCGCTCGAGGCCTGTCACGGCAACAAGACACATGCCGCCGTTCGCCTGGGCATCAGCCGCCGCGCGCTCTACCGGCTGATCGATGCCTACGGCGTCGGTGCCGCGACCCTGCCCAAAGACCCTTCCTGATCCGGCCCGGGTCGGCAACGGACGAGCTGGTACCGATGTTGCTTGCTCGGGAGCCATGCTGGCTCTCTTCCGGTCGTACTTGCGTGGCATCGCCCACAAACCCAGCGGCGGGCGCGGGACGGTCTTTGGCTTCATCCTGCCGGCCAGCGACATCGCATGAGCCGCACCGACCCGACCATCCTTGTGGTCGACGACGACCCGGACATTGTGCGCGCCACGCGACACATCCTGACCGGGGCCGGACTCACGGTGGTGACCGCGAGCACCGCCGCCGACGCCCTGGCGCAGGCGCGAAGCCTGCGGCCCGCGTTACTGCTGCTCGACGTCAACCTGCCCGACGGCAGCGGTTTGGATGTGGCTCGCGAACTGAAAGGCGACCCGGACCTGGCCGACACGTTCGTGGTCATGGCGTCCTCCGGCAGGGTGACCACCGAAGATCAGGCGGCGGGGCTGGACCAGGGACTGGCGGATGGCTACATCGTGCGGCCGATCGCCGGCCCCGAGTTGCTGGCTCGCATGCACGCTTTTCTTCGACTGCACCAGGCCCAGACAGACCTGCGCGCGGCCTTGCGTGAAAAAGACGCGCTGGTCCGGGAAGTGCATCACCGCGTGAAGAACAACCTGGCCATCGTCGCCAGTCTGCTGCGCTTGGAGCAAAACCGCATCGACCATCCCGCGGCGCGGGCGGTACTGCAGGATATGGCCCAGCGGGTTCGCTCGCTGGCGCTGCTGCATGACCTGATGCACCAGTCGCACCACATCACGGAAGTCGACCTCGGCACATACCTTGAGCAGTTGGCCCAGCGCGTGTTCAGATCGCTGGCCGGAGACACCGCGACGGTTCGGCTGCGGCTCGACCTCGCACATGTGACGATGGCAGCCTCGCCCGCCATCTCGTGCGGCCTGCTGGTCAACGAGCTCCTCACC
>CAMBHC010000396.1 GCA_945866285.1 Candidatus Sulfopaludibacter sp. SbA3
CTGATGAACGCCACCATCTTGCGTTCGTCGCGGCTGGAAATGGGGTCGGAGTTCACGTAGCGTTCCGTCAACCGGATCACGCCCATCTTGAAGCTGCGCGCGAACTGGATCTCGCGGCCGGTACCGCGCGTGATCTCCACGCTGCCGCCACCGATGTCGATGACCACGGCGGGCTTCTGGGTGTCGACGCCGTAGACGGCGGCCAGGTGGATCAAGCGCGCTTCTTCAGTGCCCGTGATCAAGCGCGCGCGGATGCCGGTCTTGCGCTCAATCGCCTTGAGAAAGGCGCCGCCGTTCTCGGCTTCGCGCGTGGCGCTGGTGGCGACGGCGAGAATCTCGTCGACGTGATGCGAGGTGGCCAGCCGCTGGAACTTCGACAACGCCTGCAACGCCGCGTTCATCGATTCCGGCGTCATCTTCTTGCCGTCGAGACCGCCGGCGCCGAGCCGGACCATTTCTTTCTCGCGATCCACGACCTCGAACGAAAAGTCCGGGCGTACGCGAACCAAGATCATATGAACGGAGTTGGTACCAATGTCGATGGCAGCTAAGCGCATGGCAAACTAGGGCCGAAGTATGATGAGTGGCTCATCCTAGCATGGAGCGTTCAGCCCTCTCCGTCGCCATCCTTCGACAACGCTTGGTCTCGCTGCTGGCGGCCATGCCCGCGGCGCAGTCAGGCGATGAGACGTCCGTGCATCAGGCGCGCGTGGCGTCGCGGCGACTGCGCGGCGCCCTGCCCATGCTGAGCGCCCGTGCCGATGCGAACGCGCTGGATCGGGTCGACCGTTGCGTCCGCCGCATCACCCGAGCCTTGGGCCCGGTGCGCGAGCTGGATGTCGCGCTGTTACTGCTGGCCGAGCTGGAGGGCCGCGGCGCGGCCTCGGCCACGGCGATTGGCCGCGTACGCGCGGCCGTCACCGCGGAGCGGCTGAAGCGTTGCCGCGACATGCTGGACGAAATCACGCCGTCTCGCCTCGACAAGCTTCGTAAGCGCCTGGTCGACGTCGCGGCCCCACCCAACAGCGCCATCGAGACGGGGAGCACCGTCGCCGAGGCTGCTGGCCAGTCTCGCAAGCGCTCGCGGAAGCTGCGCGCGGCCATTGAACGGGCCGGCGGCATCTATTTGGCCGAGCGGTTGCATCGGGTCCGCATTGAAGCGAAGAAGTTGCGCTATGCCCTCGAGATTCAGCGCGAACTCACGCATTCGCGGTCGCGCGCGCAATTGAATCGCTTGAAGGTTCAGCAGGACCTGCTCGGCCGCATGCACGATCTGGAAATGTTGATCGCGCGCGCCCGCTCGGTGCAGTCGGCCCTCGCCGGCCGCACTCGGCGTGGCATGTCGGAGCTCGATTCACTGATTCGCGTGCTCGAGGACGAGTGCCGCGAGGGGCACGCCGCCTACATGCACACGCGGCCGGCATTGCTGAAGCTGTGCGACGCCGTGATCGACGCCGCCGGGCAATGTCGCCCGACTGCAGCATAGATGGAAGTGTCATGGCCGCCACCATTGAGATCTACCTCGTGCGCCACGGCCTCGCGGCAACGCGCGGACCGAAATACCCCGACGACCGCCTGCGCCCGTTGACCCCGGGTGGCGTCAAGAAGTTTGCCGAGTCGGTGCCGGGCCTGGATGAACTCGGCGTGGTCATCGATTTCGTGCTGACCAGCCCCTTGGTGCGCGCGCGCGATACCGCGACGCTGCTGGCAGCCGGCTTGAAACCCAGGCCGGCCATCGCCGAAGTCGCGGCGCTCGCTCCAGGCGGACGCCATCAAGCCGTGCTCGAGGCGATCAAGACGCACGCGAAGCGGCATCGGCGGCTGGCGCTGGTCGGCCACGAGCCCGATCTCGGTGAGTTGGCGGCGCGGCTGCTTGGGGCACGCGGCTCCGTGCAGTTCAAGAAGGGTGCGATCTGCGCCATTGATGTGGATGGCGCGACGCCGGGTGGCCCAGGCACGCTCCGCTGGTTGCTGACGCCGAAAGCCCTGAGGGCTCTGGCACCCTAGATGCACGCGACCGTCGTCATCAACCCGATCGCCGGCCCTGGCCGCTCGCGCACGCTCGATGCGTGTTCCGCGCTGGCGCGGACCTCACTCGGCCGTGCCGGGTTCGATGTTAGCGTTTGCATCACCGCCGGCCCGGAGGATGCCCAGCGCTTTGCCTCCGCGGCGGTTAGCGCCGGCCATGAACTGGTCGTGGCGTGGGGCGGCGACGGGACGGTGAACGGTGTGGGTGCCGCCCTCGCAGGCACGTCGGTCCCCATGGCGATCATCCCTGGTGGCTCGGGTAATGGCTTGGCCCGCGACCTCGGGGTCCCTCTCGATGCGCCGTCCGCCTTCGAGGTGGCCGGCCGGGGCACGACTCGCTTGATCGATGCCGGCGAGTTGGACGGTTCGTTGTTCTTCAACGTCGCCGGTATTGGTCTGGACGCCAGCATTGCCGACCGCATGGCTGCGCCAGGCGCGCGGCGGGGACTGCTCGGCTATGTGATCGCCACGTTCAGTGAGCTACCGGCGTATCGGCCGCGCGATTACACCATCGCGTTTCCGGGTGGTGAGGCCGCGCCGATCAGCTCGCCAGCGTTGTTCGTGGCGCTGGCCAATTCACGCCAGTACGGCAACGGCGCGCAGATTGCGCCTCACGCCCTCCTCGACGACGGCAAACTCGACATCGTCGTGGTGAGGCCACTGTCCCTGGCAGGCGTGGCGTCACGGATTCCGGCTTTTTTCAACGGCACCTTGAAGGCCGACGACAAGGTGTTGATGCGAACGGCGGCCGAGGCTGAGATCTCGTCGGACCTGGATATCTGGTTCCATGTGGACGGCGAACCGCGGCGGGGAGCGTCTACAGTCGTGCTTCGGACACGTTCGCGAGTACTGTCGGTTCGAGTTAAGTCCTGATTTCTCTGGTAGTTATATTGCTTGATCGATGACTTGTCTCCAAGAGTTTACACCCATGGACGGGTCGGTCGAGATACAACCGAAGTGCGATGTATGCCTTCACCCAGAAGCTTCAGCACCTCGGCCACACCTTGCACTACTCGATTGTGTCCACGGACGAAGGGTGGGAGCTGCGTGAAGAGCGCGAC
>CAMBHC010000397.1 GCA_945866285.1 Candidatus Sulfopaludibacter sp. SbA3
GTCTCGTGAATACGCCATTTCAGCTGATCCTTGTCAGTCGAAAGTTGAGGAGTTGACAGTTGGTGGTTTCAGCTGAACTCTTCAGGCCAGTTTCCACGTGCCGTGCACTAAAACCGAACCGAAGCTGCCGCTGTAACGCTCCACTTCAACAACCACCTTTCAACTCTTGAACTTGCAACTTCCCGATTCGTAAACTCTACCTCAGGCCGGCGCGTCGTCGCAGCCACCACTCCGCGCCCAAACACGCTACAAATGGAGACATCCACCACACCGACCGCATCGGGTGCACCGGGACCGGTGGCGGGGACTCTGGGACGACCGTTGCCAGCGCTGATACCACCGCCGTCACCTCTCCGACGGTGCCCGTCGCCCCGCCGCTCAGCCCGGCCGCACGCTCGAGCTTACCCAGCACCGCGCTGACACTCGCCGTTGCGCCGGTCGTCACGGCCACACCGCCAGTCACAACCGGACCGCCATCCACGGCCGCGCTCACTTCGCACGGCTCGGTGCCGTCGATGACCAACGTCCCACCGAAGACGCCGGAGGCGCCCTGCGGCCACAACCGAATCGACTGCGCCGGCCCACCGCAGCTCGCCGTAGCCCTGACCGCACGTTGCACGCCGCTCTCCATTTGGCGATGGCGGACGGTGAACGGCACGCTGGCACCGGGCACCGCGAGGGGTCGAGCGAAGTCGAGTTGCAGGGCGGCGCCCGCCGATGCGGACTCCAGGACCAGTGATCGCCAGAACTGCTCGAATGCGCCGCCATCGGTGTCGCGATAACGCCACGCGTCCATGGCGCCTGACACCACAATGCGTCCATGGCCCGACGGCGTCAGCACTATGGCCGGACTGCCCGTCACCGCGCCGAGCACCATGTCGAACGGCGAGGTCCCCGACATTCGAATGGTCTCTGAGGCGCGCAGCGGTCCCACGGCAGAGGCCGATGCCTCGAGGTGCTCGGTCCAGCGTCCTGCCAACAGGCGCATTGATGGCCCGGACAGCGCTCGATCGGGCACCAGGATCAGTGTCCCGCCGCGTTCACGGACGAAGCGCTCCAGCAGCGTCACGTCACTTCCACTCAAGGCGTCAGGACTGCCGACGATCGCGACCGGCACGGCATCGAGAGCCCGCGCATCGAGCCGGCCTCTCGCCGTACCGGCCACCAGCGCAGGTCCCAGCGCGACGAAATGCGCCACCTGAAACCGCCGATCGTCTTCGAGGGCACGGCGCACAAAGGTGCTCGCCCACGACGGCCGCGTATCGAACACCAGCACGCTGACCCGTGCGGACGACACGTCCACACCGACCTCGACACCGTTATCCGCCAGCGACGTCTCGCCGTCAAATGGGACAGCCGTCACCCGAAGCGTGCGAGGCCCCTCGCCGAGCGGCCACCAGGGAAGGTCGACCGCGGCATCGCCGTCCGCTTTCCATTCGTGGCTCGCCGAGCCCACGGTGGCCGCGCCATCGGTCACGCGCAGTTCGATGCGGCGGCCTTGCAGGCCGGTCCCGCTCATTGCGACGCGCAGGGTTCCAGCGCCGGCAGACTGCTGCATCAGCGAGGCCGCAACGGATTGAACCGAGAGGTTCGGCCCGGCGGGGACGGCGACTCGAATCAACGAGACGGGAGCGGCAAGGTCGCCGGGAATCTCGGCGTCGACTGATCCATCGGCCACCATCACGCAGGCTTCGCCCGGTGCGCAAGGCAGGCGCCCGTCAGTCACAGGGCGCAAGGTGATCTCCACCCCTGGCAGCGTGGCTCGAATAGCCGATTCCGCAGACGCCGTGCCGGACGAAGCCACCTGGACCAAGACGACCGTCTGAGGCGAAGGTCTCGACGCCGACAGCGCCGGATCAATCAGCGCGGCCACCGCGATAGCTACGGCAACCGTACGCAGGAAGATGCGGAACCGCGCGGCGCCCGTCATCGACGACCCTTTCCGGGGCGAGCCATTTCATCCGCCAGCCGGCCCGCCAGCGGATCGATTGTGATGCGCACTCCGGCCGCCGACCCAAGCGACTTCAACGCGTGCATCGTCACGGCTTGCATGGCGCCCCAGACGGCGTCCCGGCGACCGGCATCTGTCGATGCGCTGGCCAGTGCGACGGCGGCCTGCTGCAGTGCGCTTTCGGCGGGGTCGAGCGCCACGACCCGCGCGGCCAAGGCTGCATCCACACTGGCCCCATTCGCGGCCGCCGCGAGGTCGCGCATCAACGCGCGCTGCTGCGCAAGACCTGGCGCCACTTCAATCGCCAGGCGGTCGCGCGTCCACGAGCGCGCGTCTTTCAGGTTGCCGGTCAAGCGGCGCGTCACATCGATGCGCGATCGATCGGGCAGCGTCCGGAGGAAGTAGCGACGCCGGTCGAAGGCCCGTTCCAGGCTCCTCAGCGCCTCGCGCTCGCGCACCAACGCGTCCACCGCATTGCCATCATTCAGTAACGCTTCGGCTTGCGACATGAAGTTGATGGCGCGCAGCATCTCGGCCCGGCCGGTGTTGGCGAGCCGGCCTTCGGCGACTTCGTGCGAGTGCGCAGCCTCCTCGACCTCATCCTGCACTTCGCCGCCACCGAGAAACACGACCTCGGCCCTCACCATCCTCTGCTCGATGGCCAACAGTTGATTCTGTTCAACCCAGCCTTCGCCAAGGCTACGGCCAGGCAGGCTATTCGCGCCGAGGCTACGGGTCGGTGACGCCTTACCCGTGACTGAGGCGATCAGCTGCTCCGTCTTGTAGATCACCATCTGCTGGCTGATGGCGTACTTCTTCTCTTCGGCCGGGAGCGCGAAGCCTGAACCGACCGCGCCGGCGAGGCGACCCACTTCGACGAGGTACTGCTCCGATTGCACCGGGCTGCCGTTCGGATTGCGGTCGCGCGCAATGGCGCGGTACACCAGCACATCGCCATCAGACAGGTCGAGGCCGTCCAGACTCCACTCTGCCCGTCCGCGCCAATGGCGACTATCGGTGCGGCTGATCGTGAGTGGCACGTCGCCTTCGGTGAACGTCAGCGACTCGCCGCCACCCGAGGCCTTGGTGAACTTGACCACCAACGACGCCAGGCCCAGGTCGTCCTGCG
>CAMBHC010000398.1 GCA_945866285.1 Candidatus Sulfopaludibacter sp. SbA3
TGCTGCAGCAGCCTCGGCAGGGCTTCCATCTGGCCGTGACTCGATCGGTCCGGCAGCGACGACCACGCGGGCCAGCCGTGCGTGCTGCCGTACTGCTGGTCGTAGCCCGACAGCTTGGTGCCCAGCCATCCCCATTCTTCGGGACCGATGACCGACGCGCCCGGGTCGGCGTTCTTCACCTCGCGCGCGTAGGCGAGCATGTAGTCGCGCACTTCCTCCAGCGTCGCGCCCGTGGCGTGGACATCACGATGCGTCTCGTGCCAAAGCGACGGCTCGTTGTCGAGGATGTAGTACTTCAGCCCGCCGTTGGCGGCGACACCCCAGCGCGTGACCAGGTGGTTGATCCACCCGCGCTGAATGGTGGCGTTGTTCAACGTGTTGGCGTCGGCCTGATCGTTCCACGTGATCTTTGCGCCGTCGCTGGCGCGGCTGCCGTTGCCGGCATCGGGCATCCATTGCGCGTCGTTGCCGGTCTGCGGGCCGTACTTGGCAACCGAGTAGCTGGCCAGCTTGGCGCGGTTGGCGCCCAGGCGCGCGATCCAGCCGATGGTCGGAATCGTCACGGCCGGCTCGGCCCCGGCCCCCTTGGCGTCGGCGATGAAGTCGTCGCCGCGCTTGCCTGCGGTCGCACTGGCTTCGGGAATGCTCTGGAAGTACCAGTCCTGACCGCGATTGTCCGCGTTGATCTGCCAGTTGTACCGCGTGGTGTTGTTGCCGCCGTATCGATTCAACGGCGCGTTGAGATCCGCCAGCTGCGCCGGTGTCGCGTAAGCCACGCCATAGACGTTGGGGTTGATGGCCCGGCGCGACTGCGCGACGTCGATCCCGACGGTCACGGCGCCGCTTTGCGCAAAGGTCCCAACGGTCGCAAGCGCTGCCGCGAGGGTGAGGCCGGCCAGGACGCGTCGCATGAGGATGTGCATCGTTTGCAGACTCCGGCAGGCGACTGGGAACGCCAGCGTCTGAGCGTACCAGCATTCCGTGGACGAAAGCCCATCCGTTCCGCGCTGCTGTGACCTGTCGGATACGCTCGCGCGGTCATCCAATACAGGCGACGGGACAATAAGCGATATTAGCGGCCTCCCCCCTGATGATGAGCGGCTCGAATGGCGGGCACACACAAAGTGGATGGTTGAGAGCTATGCCAAGCTGTATGACGGCGGCATCGCCGGATATGGGTTCAACTCGCAAGTGAGCCTGGCCAGGTTCGCGGTCGGCTTCCCACCACGCCAAGACCCGCACGGCTTCGAGCACGCCGAGCCAGGCGCGCACGATGTTGTGGCTCACCCCGGCATCGGCACGAGGTACGACAGGATGTCCGACACCGCTGCACCTCGTCCAGAACCGATCAGGGCAGGCGAGGGACTCGCGACAGGATCCCTTCCTGCTTCATCACGGCCTCGATCTCGTCTGGCGTACTTGCCAGCAAGGCGGTGAAGTTCTCGATGCCGTCCGTGGTGACGAGAATGGTGTCTTCCATCCGCACGTAGAGCTTCTCGTCGGGAATCCACATCATCGGGTCGACGGTGAACACCTGGCCTTCCCGGAACGGCTGACCCCAAATCGTGCCCGGGTCGTGCACGGTCATGCCGACCGGATGCTGCAGGTGGCCGCGAAACGACAGCATCTCCTCTGCCGCCTTGCGGTAGATCTCCTTGGCGAACCGAGTCTTCGCCAGCACCGGCTCCATGTCGCGCCTCGCCAGCATGAGAACTTCTTCCGGCGTGACGCCGGCCTTGATGTGCCTGAAGAACGCGGTGCGGTACTCAAGGATGAAGGTGACGAGCATGCGCTGCGCCGCGGTGTAGGTGCCGTTGACCGGCCACATGCGCGTGACGTCGCTCGTGTAGTAGCGAAGGTCTGGCGCGTAGTCCATCAGGACCAGATCCCCGGCCTTCAACGAATCGAGGTTGCGTGAGTAATGACCCATCCAGGCATTAGTGCCGCCGCCGGCGATCGGGTTGTAGCCCTCGAACCGTGCGCCGTTGGCGAGGAAGGTGAACCGGGCCGCGGCCGCCGCCTGATACTCGGAGACGCCCGGCCGCGTGCTCTTCATGGCTTCGAGGATCCCAAGACCGGCCAGCACCGACGCCTTGCGGATGAGCGCAATCTCACGCTCGCTCTTCGTCGACCGTAGCGTATCCAGAATCGGCGTGAGGTCACGCCGCTCGAGCGCCGGATAGCGCTCCTCGATCAGCCGCAGGAAATGCGCTTCGCGTGACGGTCGCCCATCCCACGGATCGCCGGCCACGCCCGCCTGATGCGCGAGTAGTTCGTCACGGCTTTGCGCCTCGCCTTCGGCGGGACTGAACGGGACATAGAGGCGCGGCCTGGGCGGTCGCAGCATCGCACCGAAGGTCTGGCGCGACAGCAACCCGACTGGAGCCACCGCGTCGACGCCCGTCAGTCGCATCACCGCGGTCGCATCCTCGGCCGACCACATCGCGCCGGTGCCGCGTTCGAGCGCCTCGTTGCGAGGCGTGAGGTACAGCGTCGTCCGCCGGGTGCGGCCGTCGAGCACCAGGTAGGCATGGGGCGTCTCGAGACCGGTAAGGTAGTAAAACTCGTTCGACTGGCGGAACACCTTGAAGCCGTCAACGCCAGCAGCGCCCTGAACAATGGCGATGGCCTCGGCGCCGATGGCGTCCATCACCCGGGCGCGGCGCTGCACGAATTCCCCGGCGGGGAAATCGTCCTGAAATGGCGGCACCGCCTGAGCGTGCAACGACGCGATGGATGCGAGCGCGAGCGCGACGAGCAAGGTGAATCGGGTCATCTGGTGTTTTACTCCACGACCAGCACAGGCGGGCCGAGAACATCCATTCGAGGGGTGATGCCGAGTCCAGGAGTGGTGGACGCCGCCAGCCGGCCATTCACGCGCTGCGGTGCGCCCTCGGCAATCGACACGGTGACGTAGCTGTTGAAGTCGGTGCTCGTGAACAGCAGTGGCGTCGGCGTGCTGTGCGCCAGGTGCGCGATGGCCGCGGTGACGATGTCGCCGCCCCAGCTGTCTTCGATGGTCATGGCCACGCCCATGCTCGCGCACAA
>CAMBHC010000399.1 GCA_945866285.1 Candidatus Sulfopaludibacter sp. SbA3
GATGTGAACACCGTCCATGGTCGCCCCGGTGGGGTGGACCTCGTAGAGATAGGCGAGATAGTCGTCGACGAAGTGGGGTCGTGGTTCAGCCGCGTGCATGCAGGACACTAGGCCGCGATCTCGGGAAAGCAGCCATCTCGCAATGGTACAATAAAATGCGGCTGATGCCCCGACCTCCTCGCGACGCAGATCGGGGGCCTGGCCTGAGCGAGCGCCGAGAGCCGCCAGGCTCCAGGCGTGAGTCGAAGGGTACGCTGTACGTCGTCGCGACACCCATCGGCCACCTTGAAGACATCACGCTTCGTGCCCTCCGCATCTTGAAGTCCGTGCAACTGGTGGCCGCCGAAGATACGCGGCGGACGGGGAACCTGTTACGCCACTACGAGATTGGGACACCGGTCCTCAGCGTCCACGAACATAACGAAGGCGCGCGGGTCACGCGTTTGCTCAGCCGGTTGGCGGCTGGCGACTCGATCGCCTTGGTCACCGATGCCGGTACGCCGGGTGTTTCTGACCCTGGCGCGACCCTGGTGGCCGCCGTACGAGAGGCCGGCTTCCGTGTTGAGCCCATTCCTGGCGCCAGCGCCGTGGTCACCGCCATGTCAGTGGCAGGAATGAAGTCGGAAGGGTTTTGTTTTCATGGTTTTGCGCCTATTAAGGCAAAAGACAGAAAAAGGTGGTTTCTTGGTCTGGTTGAGGCCAGCAGGGACCGTGCAGCGGTGTTCTTTGAGGCCCCTCATCGGCTCCTCAAGACCCTTGGAGAGCTGGATCAATTGGTTAAATGCCAGATAATGGTCGGGCGGGAGCTCACCAAGATCCACGAGGAGTTTGTGTTTGGCACGCCTGAGGAGCTACTGGCCAGGTTTCCTTCCCCGCAAGGGGAGTTCACTCTGGTCATCCCGCCCGGTTCCAAGGACCAGACACTGCCTGAGGCCATCACGGACGAGGATATCGATCAATTATTTGGTCAATTAACAGAAAACGGCATCGGTGAGTCTAAGCGGGACACAGCACGACTGGTGGCGGAACGCCTCGGATTGACCACAAAGGTGGTCTACGACGCCCTAGAACGGGTCAAAATTACTCGTGGTTGAGATTCACGTCGTCGTGCTCGCCGCCGGCAAGGGCACACGGATGAAGTCGCAGGTCCCCAAGGTCCTGCACCGTATTTCCGGCTTCTCGCTGATTGACCGGGTGCTGCGCACCGCCGAAGCCATGGCGCCGGCCAGCATCACCTTGGTCGTCGGTCATGGTGCAGACGAGGTAAGAGAATCGCTGGTTGGTCCGGCTAAAGCCGGACACCACATTGATGCCGATGTAGCGTCCACCTTTAGGCGGACCTTGCAGTTCGTGGTCCAGGAACAACAACTCGGCACCGGCCACGCGCTGTTGCAGGCCCGGCCCATCCTGGAAGGGAAGACCGGGGTCGTCGTCTTGCTGTCAGGCGATGTCCCACTGCTGACCAGTAACACGCTGCGGTCGCTGATCGAGACGCACACTCAATGCGAGGCTGCTGCCACGGTTGTGACGGCGAACATGCCGAGGCCCTTCGGTTACGGACGCATCGTCCGGACCAACGGACGCATCTCGAAGATTGTCGAAGAGCGCGACGCCTCGCCGGCGCAGAAGAAGATCACGGAAATCAACTCGGGAATCTATGCCTTCGACCTGGCGCCGCTGTTTGGCGCCCTCGATTCGATTGGCACGGCGAACAACCAGGGCGAGTACTACCTGCCGGACCTGGTCGCCATCTATCGCAAACAGAAACACACCGTCGCTACCTGGACGGTCGAGCGCGCGGAACAGATTCGCGGCATCAACAGCCGCACAGAACTTGCCGAGGTCAGTGCTATGGTCCGCCAGCAGAAGAACGAAGAGTTGATGGCCGCAGGTGTCACGTTGATTGACCCTGCCACCACCTACGTCGACCGCGACGTCGTTGTCGGAGCCGATACGGTGATCCACCCGTGCGTGTTCCTGGAAGGGTCGACGAAGATTGGCGCCGCGTGTGAAATCCACGCCGGCAGCCGGATTGTGAACTCCACGCTCGGTGACCGTGTGTGTGTGCGAAACCACACTGTGGTGACAGATTCCACAGTCGAGTCCGGTGCGTTTCTCGGTCCGTTCGCCCACATCCGCCCCGGTTCGCAGGTCGGTGAAGACGCCCACATCGGCAACTTCGTCGAGTTGAAGAAGACCGCGATGGGCAAGGGCGCCAAGGCCAATCACCTCGCGTATCTCGGGGACAGCACCATCGGCGCCGCCACCAACATCGGGGCCGGCACCATCACCTGCAACTACGATGGCGAGAAGAAACACCAGACGACAATCGGCGAGAAAGTGTTCGTCGGCAGCAACACCACGCTCGTGGCGCCGATCACGCTGGCCGATGGCGCGTACATTGCAGCGGGATCCACGATCACGAAAGATGTACCGCCAGGCGCGCTCGGCGTGGGCCGCGCGCGTCAGGAAAACAAAGAAGGGTGGCGCGAGAAGCGCCGCCAGAAATCCAGCGCCTAGACCATGTGCGGAATCATCGGATACATCGGCCCGAAGCCCGTCGTCCCCATCGTTCTTGATGGGCTGCGCCGCCTCGAGTACCGCGGCTACGATTCCGCCGGTATCGCGGTCGTTCACGACGGCGAGATCGAAATCAGGCGCAGCGCCGGCAAGCTGATCAATCTCGAGAACGCGATCCAGGCCAAGCCGCTGGTGGGGGAGTATGGCCTGGGCCACACCCGATGGGCCACGCATGGCCGCCCCACCGAAGAGAACGCGCATCCTCACCGCGATGGGTCGGGCCGCATTGTCGTAGTCCACAACGGCATCATCGAGAACTACCTCGAGATCAAGCGCGAGCTCGTCGCCGACGGACACAAGTTCGAGTCCGAGACCGACACCGAAGTGGTCGCGCACCTGGTCCAGAAGGAATGGCGCAACGACGGGCTGGAGAACGCGGTGCTGCGCGCCATGAAGCGCGTGCGTGGTTTGTTTGCGCTGGTGCTGCTCTCGGCCGACGACCCGAAGAAGCTCGTGACGGTCCG
>CAMBHC010000400.1 GCA_945866285.1 Candidatus Sulfopaludibacter sp. SbA3
CTCGCGCCGGCCGGCACCGGGGTATGGGGGGCGGCCATGACGCATGCTCGCCTGTGGTGCCTGGTGCTAACGCTGAACACCGTTCTAGCCTGGACAATACAGGTCGCGGCTCCTCCGCAGCCCGCCCGGTCGGATCGACAGGAGTACGAGTACGCCGGCGCGCACGGCCTTGAGCCGAACTGCGGCTGGTCGGTGTATTGCTACCGGCTGCTGGTCCCGGTTGCGCTCGAGAGAATCCCCATGGACCCCGATCGGCGCTGGCGGGTATTTCGGGTAGCAGCCACCTCGGTCGCCGGGTCGCTGCTGGCGCTGACGACCGCGCAGTTGGGCAATGGCTGGCCCGCCGCGGCTCTGGCCAGTCTGATGGTGCAGTCGTCGTTTGGCTTCGCCTTCACCGCCTACGACCCCTACAGCGCCGATCCTTTTGTCTTCGTCATCTCAGCCGTGATTACCTGGTGCTGGCTCACCAATCGGATCGCCGGCGCGTTTGCCGCAGGCATGATTGGCGTGTTTGCCAAAGAGACGGTCGCGCTCGTGAGTGCGGCAACGGCATTGGCAGCGCTGGCGGCGCGGCAGCGCGAACACCGGCCGTGGTGGGTCGCCCAGGCGGCCGTGGTCGTGCTGACGCTGCTCGGCTTCCACTGGGTCATGGATACCTATTTCGGTTGGGGCATTGCCAAGAACGCGGCGGCCAAATTCTCCGAAGGCTCATGGCTCGCACTGTGGTGGGCCAACAACCCCAGCCTGCTCAGCAAGATGTTCTATGTCTTCATGCCCTTCGGCATCGGCTGGGTCTACGCCGCCGCCGGTTTTCGGACGGCCCCCCTGGCGCTGAGGCAGCTCGCCCTTGGCGCCTTCGCGCCCCTGCTGGCCCTGAACTACGTCCAGAATCCCGAGCGCGCACTGGCCAACGCCTTCTTCGTGATCGTGCCCCTGGCAACGATCGCCCTCCTGCGAGTGCCATTTGGTGTTGCCTTGATGGCCGTCGTCACCAACGGCGCGTTGACCGCCAAGGTCGGCAGTTCCACGACGTGGCTGCCTTCGTCTTCCTACTTGCTGCTTGCGGCTGCTGCCTCGGCGGCGCTGGTCGCCTGGCACCTGCGCCAGAATCGCTCAGGGGTGGATGACGGACAGACCGAGTAGTTCCTCGAACGGGTCGAAGTCGCGATCGCGATGCAGCAGCGAATGCTGCTCTTCGATACAGAACGTCGCGATCAGCACATCGACCGTCTTCCGCGCGGTCTTGCCGTGATTGCGCAGCGTTCGGTAGTTCCTGGCCGATTGGACAGCCAGCTTTCGACTCGTTCCCTCGAAGATCTCGAATTGCAGAAGTTCCGCCTCAACCAAGGCGGCCGTCTTCTCGTCGCCGAGTCCCTGCAATATCTCCGAGAGAATAATCGTCGTGAGGCCCAGTCGCTGTTCGTCCAGGTGCCACTCGAGCCAATTCGACTCGGCGTTTTCAACGCCGTTGAAGTAGTCGACCCAGACGGACGTATCGACGATCACCATCGACGGCTACTTACCGATGCGTTGCATCCGGGACGCATTCAAGTCGCCTTCCCAGGCCACCTTCCCGCGCAAGCGGCGCACGCGCCCCTGGCCGCGCGTCTGAATCAACAAGCGCAAGGCTTCTTCCACTACGCCACGCTTGGTCGTGGCGTCGCTGCTGCGCATGGCCTGCTGCATCAAGTCATCATCGATGTCGATATTGGTCCGCATAGCGATGTGTAAAGATACTGTTTTTGTGTGTAGCAGTCAAAGGCACGGGGAACCTGCCGAGCTTCCCATCCCGCGCCGAAAGGCCTACACTGGATGAGTAGTTAGCGATTCCAGCCGGCGCGGGTTTCATCCGCGATGGCTAGGTAAACCTGTTTGGGGGCGATCTGGCTTCGACGGGGGTGCGGGATCGCGGAACGCGTGCCGAGGCCCATGCACCTCGCTAATCCCGTGGAAAAACAACGTAACTGCGAACGCAGACTACGCTCTCGCCGCTTAATAACCGGTGAGCGATCAACTTGAGAGCGCCTACGGCTCGGGATTGATCGTCATTTAGTAGGCTGGCCGCCACGTTCCGCCTTGAGGCGTGGCAGTGAGATACATCGGGGATGGCGGCCGGGGCACTTGGCTCCGTTTCTAACCGGCTGCGACACGAGAACGGAGACACGCACGTAGTGATCTGCGACGACGTGTTCTCGGACGCGGGTTCAACTCCCGCCGCCTCCACCATTTAAGTGCCTGCGCGAAAGGCACTTACCGCTTTCCTCCTACGCCGTTTCCCCAATCCCTCCCCGCGCCCCCGCCACGCGCTGGTCCAGCGCGTGGATGGCTTGGCCCGACGCCGACGGGCTGACGTGCATGTAACGCTGCGTCGTCAGCAGATTCTGATGCCCAGCCAGCCTCTGGATCGCGATGGCCGGTATCCCCAGCATTGCCAGATGCGAACAGAAGGTGTGCCTCAGGATGTGTACCCCCTGTTTGATGAGCCCCGCCCGTCTGGCGGCGGCTATGACCCGCCTTCGCACCATCTGCTGAGTCAACGGCTGCCCGGCATTCGTGCAAACCACTCGCCTGCTATTCAGGTTCCGGATCGCCTTCAACGCCGTCATCAGGCGCTCGCTGATGTCCACGTAGCGGAGCCGACCACCCTTCGGTGTCGTGACCTCGCCCTTCCACTCGGAGCGCTGCACGCACAGCTTCCGAGCCGTGAAGTTCACGTCGGTCCATTCCAGCGCCATCATCTCCCCACAGCGCAGCCCAGCCTCTCCCCCCAGTAACACCAGTGCCAAGGTCACGCCGTCGATGGCACCCGCCGCCTTCACGAGATCGTCGAAGTCCTTGAAGTCGTAACTCTCGCTCTCCGATACTGCAAACTTGACGAGGCGCACGCGGCAAGGCGGGGTACTGATTACGCCCCACTCAACGCCCATATCCAGCAGCTTCTTCAGCACCGACAGGATGTTGCTGACCGTCTTGGGCTGCAGGTGTGTCAGCTGGCCCTTCAGCCGCTGCACGTCCGCGTCGGTAATGGCATCGAGCTTCCGTCC
>CAMBHC010000401.1 GCA_945866285.1 Candidatus Sulfopaludibacter sp. SbA3
ACCGAACTTGTTTTCGCCCGGGTTCAGGAAGTGCAGCCCCGAAACCGTGAACCAGCCGTTGTCGGCCAGCAGGATTTTTTCGCGCTCGGCGCGGAACGCCTGCAGGCCGGCTTCGTCGTAGGTCCCCTGCGCCGCGACGCCGGTGGCCATTAATGTCAGAACTAACAAGGCGATACGTTTCACGATTCCCCCCCTTAACGGCAGCCAGTATACAGGTCATCAGCCAGCCTGACATCCGCCCCGGCCTAGGCTTTGTCGAAGGCGGTCTGGGTCTCCTGAGCGGCGGCGCCGTGGGTGCTGGCGACGAGAACGGCAAGGAGCGCGACGAGGGGCATCACCTTCAGACAGACCCTCTCCAGCTCAATAGCAGCAGCACGGTTTCCGCGCCGAGGAGCAGGCTGGCCACGGTGAGATGCAGGACCTGCGCACCCGGTAACAGGGAGACATACGCCATCACGACGCCGAGGGCCACCTGCCCGACCGCGAGACCCAGCACAGCCCAGGACCAGCGGATCAACAAGCCGTTCCCGGCGCCCATCACCAGCCAGAAGCACAACAGGATCGACACCATCAGCGTGACGAACGCGGCATCGCGATGGAGAACGTCGAGCGTGCCGACTGTCGCGAGGGCGGCACTGCGCGCCACGCCTGCATCGAGGGCCGCATCGACACCGCCACGCACCTGCGTCCCGAGTGCGATTTGGACGAGCGTGATGAGAATCAGAACGACGACAAACGTTCGGAGAGCGGGGGCTTTAGCCCCCGCTGCATCGGCAGGAGCGACGGCTGAAGCCATCGCTCTCCGATCGTTCCCTGCCGCGACCGTCACATACAGCAGCATCTGGACGATCACCAGCGCGACGATCATGTGGACCGTGACGATCCACGCCGCCAACTCGTGCGCGACGACGCGGCCGCCGAGCCAGCCCTGAAAACCCACCAGCAAGAACGCGCCGATGGTGGTCCACAGGATGCGCGGATTGCGGCGATGGTGGCGCCAGGCCGAGATGGCGGTGGCGAAGATCAGGAAGCCGACGGCGACGCCAAGTAGCCGGTTGGCGTACTCCGTCCACATCAACGTCTGGTTGAACTGGGACGGGTCGAACTGCGGGGGCAACTCGGCTGCGGATGAAGGGGGCACCCAGCCGCCGAAGCAACGCGGCCAGTCGGGGCACCCCAACCCGGCCCCAGAGGCGCGGACCAGGCCGCCGACGAGAATCAGGAAATAGGTCGTCGCCGTCGTCCACAGGGCGAGGCGCTGGAAGGATGAAAGACGGCTCACGTCTCCATTATCCCTCCGCCGGTTCTGGACTCCGGTCTTACTGACTCACCTCGAAGATGCGGACCATCGGGGATTCGCCGGCCTTCTGGGTTGACTCCCGGAAGCTCTGGACCTCGCGGAGTCCACTGACACCGGAGACGGGAAAGGCCGGCTGCCATGGCGTGCGGCCGACCGCGACGAACTCCGGACCGTGCTCGGCGGCGGCACGCTTTGCCTCGTCGGCCGTCGCATAAGACTGCGCATTCGCGACCTCGCAGAACTCACGTCCGGCCGCATCGTTGCGTTGCTGCGTGCGCACTACCCAGGTGTTGTTCATGGGCGTCACGCCTTGCCCGCCCAGCACCATCAACCGGTAGACCATCGACTGGTAGTAGGCCTCGGTGTAGATCCAGGTCGGCGACCAGGGCTCACCGTCGCGCTCGCGTGAGTAGCAGAGCGAGTAGAAGCGCGACGTTGGGATGCCGGCCCAGTCGGCGAGGTTTTGGAACCGGCCGGCCAGCGCGCCGTTGCCGGCATCGCGGAACGGCAACTCCCAGTCAACCATGACGTAGCGCGCGCGGTCGGCCTTGAGAATCTCGAGCGCCGCGGTCTCATCGGTCGACGTGAGGAACGCCGCCGCGGTGGGCGCACCGCCTTGCGTGGGGTTCGACACCGGCACGCGATGGGCCGCTTGCACCAGCCAGTAGCCCTGATCCCACCAATTCATCACGGTGTAGGCCGCAGGCGGATTCGTCGCGCCGTAGCGCGCGTAGTAGTAGTCGGGCGACGCGAACGGCTCGGGCGTTGAGGTCCGCAGCCACGTCATGGCAGCGGCCCAATAATCAGGCATGCCGCCCGCACGAGTGATGGTGAGCGCGGCCGGCACCAGGTTGGGCGCCATCGCCAACCCGGCGACGAGTGCGACCGCCAGTTCCCGCTGCATGGGCACACGAGGCGTGATGCTCGGCTGTGGATTGCCGGCGTGCGGCACGCCACCCCAATCCAGCACGCGCGTGCACAGCCAGCCCGCCACCAGCGCCGACGCGGGCACCAGGTAGTAGCCAAAACGATTCTGGCCGACCGTGGCGAGGTAGTTCACGACGGTGAACATCACGATCAGTAAATGGTCTAAC
Organism: Candidatus Sulfopaludibacter sp. SbA3; assembly: GCA_945866285.1. Lineage (GTDB taxonomy): Bacteria > Acidobacteriota > Vicinamibacteria > Vicinamibacterales > UBA2999 > 12-FULL-67-14b. Next base: position 2,395 of record CAMBHC010000401.1, read on the forward strand.
CGGCGCGACCGCCGCAGGCTGGCGGCCAGGGCCACCACCGCGATGGCGCCGACATAGAAGCCGCTGCGGAAGAACACCCACGGTTGCAGCCACGACCAGTTGCCGGTGTACATGAACAGCGGTCGTGCCTCGAGCACGGCCATGCGCGTCGGGTCGGGCTGGAACCTGGCCAGGTCGACTGTCACCTGGCGCACCAACTCCGGTGCGAACACCGCTGCCGCCGCGGCGGCCACCGACAAGACCGCAACCACGATCACAGCCGCAGATGACGGAGAAATCCAGCTGGTCTTGGGTTGCCTCGCGATCCCGGCGACAAGTGCTGACACACCGAGCAATACGACCAGCGAGGTGACCTGGGTGTCGTAGCGGAAGAGCGCAGGGTCCTGGAGAACGAGGACCAACACCAAGGCCACACCCGTAGCAACCGTCGATGAACGCGCGGCGACCAGGACATCCCGGGAAGATCCAACAATCGGAATCAGGGCCATCCACGCCGCAAGGATGGCCACGAAATAGGACCCGCTCCCCCACGCGAGCAGGTAGAGACCGAGGCAGACACCAGCGCCGGCTGCGGCGCCGCTCTGTCCCGTCTTCAGAGCCCACGTCAACGCAGCCAGCGTCGCGAA
>CAMBHC010000402.1 GCA_945866285.1 Candidatus Sulfopaludibacter sp. SbA3
TGGGAAACAGCGCCTGAGCGCCACAATCATAGCCCCAACTATTCGCGGCCCGTCCCCCTTGCGCACAATGGCGCACGGTGTCGCAGCCGGCTTAGCGAGGCGTCGCACGCAACAGTCGCAGGCCGTTCAGCGTCACGGCGACAGTCGCACCGGTATCTGCCAGTACGGCCAGCCACAACGGTGCAGCGCCGAAGAGAGCCGACACCAGGAAGGCCGCCTTGGTGGCCAGCGCCAACGTGACGTTCTGCCGGATCACGCTGACCGCTCGCCGGGCATGACTGACGAGGAACTCCAGGTCCTCAGGATGGTCGCACGTGAGCACGACATCCACCCGCTCCAGCGGCAGCGTTGCGCTCGTCCGGCACTGCACTACCACCCTTACCTCGGCTAACGCCTCGGCGGTCGGTGCGGTCGCCTTGGCGGCGCGCTCGAGCGGCGCTCCTCCCTTGAACAGCACGCCGCGGCGGGCGGCGGAGGTGAGCGCTGCGACGACCGTCACGGGCGTGGAGATCACCAGTGCACAGGGACACCCGAGGACCAGGAAGATCAAGCCGCGATAGAACCACGTCTCCCACCGGCCGTCGACCAGCGGCGGGCCGAGCGCCACCGCGATGGCCGCGAAGGTCACGACCGGCGTGTAGACAGCCGCAAATTTTTCGATCCAGCGTTCAGCGCCGGCCGATTCGTGGCTGCGCTCCTCGCCCCATCCCGGTTCGTGACCCACGAGGTCAGCCACGGCGTGACGCGCGCGATCGATGCTCCACGCCTCCATCAGGTGGGCCACGGCGAACAGGAACGCAACCGCGGCCGCTTCGGCCCACTGGCCGATCGCTGCGGCGCCAATCGCTGACAGGCACACCAGCACGTGCATGTCGAGATGCAGGTAACGCAGCGACGCGATGGCGCGCGGAATCATGGGCGCCAGTCCCGTGACGGCCGACAGGGCATACGCGATTACCGCGGGTCCCTCGTGAGCGTGGCCCGCGCCGGCGTGTTGACCGAAGAGGGCCTCGCTCCACGTTTCGGCCGCGGCACCATCGATGAGCCAGCCGGCGGCGAAGCACACGAGACTGGCGGCGGCCCACCACTTGGCAGTGTCGTGATGATGATGGTGGGCGTGATGATCGTCGCCGACCACGTCGTGCGCGTCGTGCGTGTGCGCGACGAGGCCCGTGCCGGTGACGGCCTCGACAATGGCCGAGGCGGGCACGACCGAGGGGTCGTAGGTCACGTCGACGCGGCGGCCGACGAGATCGAAATTGAGGGCGGCGACGCCGGGCCGGTTGAGCGCGCGCCGAATCAGCGCGGCTTCATCGGCGCAGTCCATTCCGGCGACGTGCAACCGGAGAACCGTGGGCTGGGACACTACAGGGCCTGAACCGCGGCGAGTACTTCTTCGGCGTGGCCGTCCACCTTGACGCCGTCCCACCGCTTGACGACCTTGCCGTCAGCGCCGATCAGGTAAGTGGTACGGGCGACGCCCATGTACTTGCGGCCGTACATCGACTTCTCCTGCCACACGCCGTACTTCTCCATCACGGTGTGGTCTTCGTCGGCGAGCAGCGGGAACGTCAGGTCGTACTTCTTCGCGAACTTGGCCTTGCTCTTCGAGTCGAGCATGCTCATGCCGAACACGGCGGCCTTGCACTTCTTGAACTTCGGCAGGTTGTCCTGGAACGCGCACGATTCCTTGGTGCAACCCGGGGTGTCGTCCTTCGGGTAGAAGTAGATAATCACCGGCTGACCGGCATAGTCCGCCAGTGAATGGACCTGGTCTGCCTGGTCGGGCAGGGAAAACGACGGGGCCTTCTTGCCGGGTTCGATCATGAGTTCTCCGCGAGATGGTCCGGCTAAAGCCGGACGCTACATTCCTATTGGGCGGTCGTGGTTGCGCGGCGGTCAAACGGCACGGCGGCGTGGGCGCGGCGGGGTTCGGCGCCGCCCTCAACCTTCTTGTTCGCCACATCGACGGTAATCGCCGCGGCATAGCCGTAGCGCACCTCGCCCTTGCGGCCAATACGCTGGAAGCGATGGCCACGGCCGATCAGGTTGTTCAACAAGGTCCGCGGGAAGCGATCCTCGATTTCGACACGTTCGGCGTTGTCCAATGGATCGGCCGGGTCGCGGCCGGGCAGGAAGCGCGGTGCTTCGATCGCGGCCTGGGCCGCGAGCTTGCCGTCAATCACGCCGGTGATGATGTTGTAGACCGAGACCGGGATCCATGCGTTGCCGGCGCAGCCCACGGCCAGCCGCGGCACTTCTTCGCCATTGGCCTTCTGCTCGAACACCAGCGTCGGCACGCTGGTGGTGCTCGACCGCATCAGTGGCACGAGGCTGCCGTAGGCGCCGGCCGTCAGGCGATTCGACCGCAGGTGGTTGTTGTAGAGGAAGCCGAGGCCCTTCGACACGTAGAACGTGCCGCCCCAGGTGCTGAGGGTCTGCGTCACCGCGATCATATTGCCGTCCGCATCCGCCACCGCAAACGAGGTCGTCCCCGTGCTGATGCGCGGGGTCGGGGCGGTGGGCGTGGTCGGCGCATCTTCCGGCGCCTGGCGCTCGTAGCGCGACGCCTTCTTCGCATCGATCTTCGCAAACAGCTTCTTCGCGTGATCGGCGGTCAGGTGTTCCTCGAACTCGACCGGCCAGCGCTCGGGGTCGGCCACCCGGCGTAGCGGGTCGCGGACCTTCCACGACTCAACGAGGTAGTGCAGGTAGTCCGCATCGGTCGAGGCGCGCGCGCCTGCCGCCGGCTGGTAGTTCTCCAGCACCTGCAGCGACTCGAACAACTGGATCCCTGTCGACACCGGCGGACCGCCGGCATACAACGTGTGACCGCGATAGCGGCCCATCACCGGCGTGCGCTCGATGGCGCGATACTGCGCCAGGTCAGCGAAAGTCAGGATGCCGCCGTTCTCTTCCATGTCGGCGGCAATCTTCTTGGCGATCTCACCTTTGTAGAACGCGTCGGCGCCGCCCTTCTGGATGGCGCGCAGCGTGTTGGCGTAGTCCTTGTTGAA
>CAMBHC010000403.1 GCA_945866285.1 Candidatus Sulfopaludibacter sp. SbA3
CGAGGTGCCCGGCGATGTCGTCCGACATCCACAGCTTCTCGGTGAGCCAGAGCGGCATGGCCATCAGGTACGAGCGCAGCCCCCACGGCGCCGAGGCGACGTAGGTCTCGAGCAGTCGTGAGAACTTCACCAACGGCTTCTCGTAGAACCCGACGAGGTCGAGCTCGGCGGCCGTGATTCCCGCCTCGCGCAGGCAGTACGCCACCGCCTGTTCCGGGAAGGCGGCGTCGTGCTTCTTGCGCGTGAAGCGTTCTTCCTGCGCGGCCGCCACGACCCGGCCGTCGACCACCAGGCAGGCGGCCGAATCGTGGTAGTACGCGGAGATGCCGAGAATGTACTTGGGCAAGGTCTAGAACAACGTGTAGATGAACGGTGCGACGGCGCTCGACTGGGCAAACACGATCAGCAGGCCGAACAGCAGGAAGACAATCACGATCGGCATCAGCCAATACTTCTTTTCCTGCTTGAGGAACTGAAAGAACTCGGAGAGCACTCGACTTTTGGCCATGGCAAATACCTCAGTACATCTTCTTGTAGTGATCGGGGATGCGATACCGGGCTGGGTAGGGTGACCAGCCCGGCCAATTGCGCCGCTTCTTCGAAAGAGGATCCTTGCCGATGAGGCGCCACAACAGCCCCAGGGGACTCAAGATCACAGTGAAGATGACGGTCAGGATGATCCGGGCGTTGATGTAGCCGAGAATCATCGCGAAGCGCCACCACACCGCGCTTGGCCACTTCAGTAACCGGGGCTGCACCAGCCCGAGCACCAGGAGGGTGGCGCCGATCGGGCCGACGATCTGGGCCGTGAGCATGCGCTCACGCCACACCAGGTACGCGGCAATCAACAACAGGACGATGCCGACAGAGACGCCGAACGATTTCTCCGGGTTGGCCGGACCTTTGTGTGTCATGGCGTGGCAATACTGAGTTCAGGCGACGACCGCGGCGCGCGCCAGGCGCGGACCACCGCGAACAGCGCAATCGCGATCGAGACGGCGAGGGCATACCGTGAAGCCGGCACCTGCGAGACCTGCGCACCGATGCGAAAGTTGGCCAGCGTGTAGGCGGCCACGAACAGCCACGACAGCATCGGCGGCACCTGCGCCAACACGACGGCCCCCACCGGAATCGCCAGGAAGTAGAAGTTCCACAGCGCGCGCTCGGGCGTGGCCACGTAGACAAACGCCAACAGCGCGGGAATGGCGCCCACGCAGAGGGCGCGCAAGGCCGGCGGAGATTGCCGCCACCCCAGTGGCAACGCCAGGTTGACCGCACCGAATGCGCCGAAGAGCCCAAACGCCGCGGTCGCCGGGGTCACGTGCGCGAGCCACAGGCGGAGGTAACCGCCCGCCAGCGGCTTGGATGAGGGATTGTCGTTGTAGCTGTAATTGAAGGCCGACATCAGCACCAGCTGCAGGGCAACCCAGGCGGCCGTGACCGCCACCGCCAGCGCCAGGCGGGTGCGGAACACCGGCCATTCACGCTGAAGGGCCGAGGCCGCAGCCGCAATGTAGAGCGGTGCGGCGGCAAACTCCTGGGCGAAGATGCCGGCCGTGGCCAGCATGCCCGCCGCCATCGTGCGGCCTCGCAGCAAGATCAAGGTAATGATCGGCGCCAGGCACAACACCAGTGGGTCCGCGTTGTAGGGATGGTACACGGTCGAGAAACTGCCGGCGCCCAGGGCCGCCAACCAGATCGTCAAGGTGACGGCGTTTGGCGCGAGCCCAAGGGCAAATGCGAGCCGTCCCGTCGCCACGGCGGCGGCAGCGTTGGCCACCACGGCATATACGCGCCACCGAGGCAACGACGGACCCGGCAACGACTCGAGCACGGCGGGAACCAACATCCGGAAGCAGTTCAAGTCGGCGCACCCGGCCACGACCACGCCCTGCCCTACCTTCTCCATCATGCCCTGGTCAGTCGGCCACGGTGCGGGTGCCAACCAGGCGACCACCGCCAGGACCGCGAGTACGCCGGCGACATGCCAGCCGGCGGTGCGCCAGAACGGCGCAGCGTCGCGGAATCCGATCACCGTGACGGCGCTCCGGCGCGAACCGCCGCCAGTTCTCGTACTGCCGGCGCCAGGCCGACGGCGATCCGGGCGTTACCGTCCCGATTGAGGTGCATGCCGTCAAACGCGATGGTGGCATCCTTCAGGTCGACGGCGTCGCGAAGATCGACGTATCGCACGCGCGGCTCGTTTGCGAAGTGACGCGCAATCATGCCTTGCAAAGCCAGTTGCTGAGCGTCGTGGAACGCTTTGTCCTCGGCGACCTTTTTCGGCTGCGCCACAATCGCCACGGCCTTGCCGTGTTCAAGTGCATATCGGGTGGCCACAAAGACTGACTGGCAGTAGTTCGCCCATGGATAAGCACATCCGGCCTCGGTGGCGGCGGTGACGGCCGGCTTGGTCGACGTGGCCATCCGATCAAGCTGACGGCCGAGCGAGGTCGACACCGCTTGGGCCGCCTCGAGCGCCGCGGCCGACGTTCGCGCCGCAAGGTTTGGGCGGAACACGGTCTGGCTGCCGGGCTCGTTGCGCGCCGCCGCATAAGCGGCGTTCAGATCGCCGCCAAAGCGCAACGACCGTGCCTTCTCCACCAACGCCAGTGGCAGGATCGGGAAGTATCCGGTGACCCGGAAGACGGCTGACTCGTGCCGAAACACGGCTCGGTTCGGCGCCGAGTCCCCGCTCAGGTCGTTGTAGCCCTCATAGAGGCAAACGACATCGGGATCGAGGTAGTCGAAGTCCTGCAGTGTCGGCAGGAATGTATACGCCCCTTCGTTGTTGTAGCCGAGGTTGACGACGCGGGCCGGGGCGCCGGCCGCGCCCTCGTTCAACGTGCGCTCGAGCAGCGCGGGGATGGCCTCATCCCACGTCACGCCGTAACCAAATGCCGTGCTGCCGCCAAGCATGACGACCCTCAGTTCGCCCGGCGCCTTCCGGCCCACGACCGGGCCGCGATATCCCCATCGGTTCAGGCCGGCGGAACGCTCGGCGCGCCGAT
>CAMBHC010000404.1 GCA_945866285.1 Candidatus Sulfopaludibacter sp. SbA3
AACTTAGTGGTGATGTCGGTCCAGGTCTTACCGTCCTTGGTCATGTGCACCTTGCCGTCGTCAGTGCCGGCGTACAGTACGCCGGCCTGCTTCGGCGACTCAACCAGCGACACGATGTTGCCGAACGACTGCACGCCGTCGTGCTTGGCAATTTCAAACTCCGCCGCCTTCACGCCCATCAGCGACAGGCCTTCACGATCGGTGTTCTCGGTCAGCTCGCCGCTGATCGCGGTCCACGAATTTCCGCGATCGGTGGACTTGAACACCTTGTTGGCGCCGACGTAGATGGTGTTCGAGTCGTGCGGCGAGATCAGGATCGGCGTGTTCCAGTTCCAGCGCAGCGGCGGTTCACCGCGGGCCGGCACCGGGCGGATCGACTTGCGCTCGTTGCTGACGCGATCGATGCGCGAGATGTTGCCATCCTGCGATTCGGCGTAGATCGTGCGCGGGTCCTTCGGATCGACCTGCGCCTCGAAGCCGTCGCCGCCGTGAATCGAGAACCAGTCGTCATTCGAGATACCCTGGCGGCTGCGCACCGCGCTCGGGCCGCCCCAGGTGTAGTTGTCCTGCAGGCCGCCGTAGACGTTGTAGGGCGTCTCCATGTCGTAGGTGACGTGGTAGAACTGCCCGAGGTCCATGTTGTAGATGGCCTCCCAGGTCTTGGCCCGGTCGTAGCTGATGCCAATGCCGCCGTCCGTGCCTTCGATAATGTGGTTCGGGTTGTTCGGGTTGATCCACATCGCGTGGTGATCGTCGTGCAGCGATTCCTGCAGCGTGAATGTCTTGCCGCCGTCGTCAGAGACGTGCAGGTCAACGCCGAGCACGTAGATGCGAGAATCGGTGGTCGGGTCAATGCGCACCTGGCTGAAGTACATCGGCCGCGGGTTGACGTCCGACATCTTGCGCCACGTCTGCCCCGCATCGTCAGACCGGTACGTGCCGCTTTCCTTGGCGTGTTCGATGCGCGCGTAGACGATGTTCGGATTCTTGCGGTAGACGTCCATGCCGATGCGGCCGAGCGGGCCGGTGGGCACGCCGTTGGTCAGCTTGGTCCAGGTCCGGCCGGCATCGCTCGACTTCCACATCGCGCTGCCGGGCCCGCCGCCGTTAAAGCCCCAGGTGGCGCGACGACGCTGATAGGTCGCCGCGTAAAGCACCTTGTTGTTGGTCGGATCCATGACCAGCTCGGTGGCGCCGGTTTCGGCATCGACAAACAAGATGCGATTCCAGGTGAGGCCGCCGTCAGTGGTCTTGTAGACGCCTCGTTCGCCGCCGGGGCCGAACACGCTGCCGAGGGCCGCCACGTAGACCACTTCAGGATCAACGGGATCCACGACGATGCGGGCGATCATCTTCGAGGTGCCGAGGCCCATGAACTTGAAGTTGCGACCGCCGTCGGTGGACTTGTAGACGCCGTTGCCCCACGACGTGCTCTGCCGGTTGTTGTTCTCGCCGCTGCCCACCCACACGGTGTTGGCGTCGTTCGGGTTGATGGCGATGTCGCCAATCGAGACCGTGTCTTCGAGATCGTCGAACAGCACTTCCCAGGTCGTGCCGTTGTTCACCGTCTTCCACAGGCCCCCGGTGGCGGTGCCGACGTAGAACACCGCGGGGTTCGACTCGAGGACCGCCAGGTCGTCGATGCGGCCGCCCATGGTGGCCGGACCGATGTTGCGGAAGACCAGGCCGGGAAATGGATCAGCCGGTGCGGTGGCCGCCGCCGGTGCAGCTGGCCGCTGGGCGTCCACCATATCCCCGCTGAGAGTGACCAGGGTGGCAAGCAGAACGAGCAGACAAAACTTTCGGAACATCCGGGGTCCTCCGTATATCTCGCCGAAGCTCGCTTGGTCTAGACGCGAGCGGAGGCGGACGGGAATGTACCACGACTACGGCGTCATCTTGGCCCGGAGAATCCGCTCGACTTCGTCGAGGGCATGGACGATGGCGGCGCTGACCTGCGCACGTTCGTCGTCCGTCAGCGCAGTCAGCAGGCTGTGCGCCGCAGTCGTCCGGCTGCGAAGGCCGACGGTCAGGTGATAGGTGCGCGTGTCGTCGAGAAAGCGCTCCCGTGCGATTTCCATATCTGAATTATACGGGCGGTGCAGAAACGAGAAGGCCGTCGTCCTGCCGCGCCACGACAATGCGGCCGCCGTCCTTCACGTCACCAAACAGCAGCAACTCGGACAGGGGTTTCTTGATCGACTTCTCCACCAGCCGCGCCATGGGCCGCGCGCCGAAGGCGCGGTCGAAGCCCTTCTCGGCCAACCAGGCACGAGCCGCCGGTTCGAGCTCGATCTGGATCTTGCGGCCCGCCACCAGGGCGCGCAGTTCGTCGATGTGCTTGTCGACCACCAGCTCGATTTCGGGTGTGCCGAGCGGCTGGAATTGGACCGTCGCATCGAGACGATTGCGGAACTCCGGCGCGAACATCTTCTCGAGCACGCCCGTCGCCTTGGAGCCCTCGCCCACTTCCTTGAAGCCCATGCGCCGACCCGATAGATCGCGGGCGCCGGCGTTGGTGGTCATGATCAGAATTACGTGACGGAAGTCAGCATGCCGGCCGTGCGTATCGGTCAGCGTGGCATGGTCCATCACCTGCAACAGGATGGCGAAGAGGTCCGGATGCGCTTTCTCGATCTCGTCGAGCAGCAGCACGGCATGCGGCGCCTTGCGGATGGCGTCGATCAGCAGGCCGCCCTCTTCGTAGCCGACGTAGCCCGGCGGCGCGCCGATCAGGCGTGACACCGCGTGCTTCTCCATGTACTCGGACATGTCGAAGCGCAGGAACTCGACCTTGAGGACGCGCGCGAGCTGCTTGGCCAGCTCGGTCTTGCCGACGCCGGTCGGTCCGGCGAACAGGAAGTTGCCCATCGGTTTGTCGGCCGCACGCAGACCCGACCGCGACAGCTTGATCGCCGACGCCACTTCATCGATCGCGGCGTCCTGGCCGAAGATCACTGCGCGCAGTTCGCTCTCGATGTTCTTCAGCGCCACCTTGTCGTCGCTCGA
>CAMBHC010000405.1 GCA_945866285.1 Candidatus Sulfopaludibacter sp. SbA3
CAACGCCGGCCCCGAAGATCTCGTTGGCGTTATCGCGCGTGATGCCATTGCCGCCGGCGGCATTCTCGCCATTGGCAATCACCAGGTCCACGCCGTGCGCCGCCGTGAGGGCCTTCAAGTGCTTGCGCAACAGGTCGCGTCCGGGCCGCGCGACGATGTCACCAATGAAGAGCAGCTTCATTCGGCCGCCGTCGGCGCACTGGTGTCGATAGGAATCACGATGCCCTGGCCGCGGCGTTCCTCTCGGCGCGGCAGCACAACGCGCAACTCGCCGTGCGATAACCGCGCGCGCGCCTGGTCGGCGTCGACCGCGCCGCCGATGCGGACCGCCCGGGCAAACCGGCCGAAGTCCCGCTCGACGAGATGAAAACTGGCAGGAGTGCCCGTGGTGAGCACCGGCCGTTCCTTCTCGCCGACGATCAGCACCACTCCCGACTTGATGAGGACCCGCAGGGCATCGGCCGCGACGCCCGGCAGGTCGAGCACGATCTCGACGGTCCGGTCGGTCTCGAACACATCCACGACGGGCATGCACTCGCCGGCGACGACATGCCCGCGATCGGGGCGGCGCCGCGCCAGATCCTCGAGTAAACGCTCGACATCCTGCGCCAGGTCAGCTGGGTTGAGGTCCATCGAGGACGAGGAAAAAGCTGCCACCTCACGATTCTAGCGCGGTCCGAAACCTTTCCGCCTTTGACAGCGTCTGATTAAATGTGAGCGTATATGGCTAAGGTAAAATTATTGACATACACTCACGGTTGGCCCACACTGGTTCAGTCCGAGGAGGACGTAACAACATGGCAAGCAAAGGCAGAGTGATTGGCATCGACCTCGGCACCACCAACTCGGTGGTCTCGGTCATGGAAAACGGGCAGCCCACCGTCATCGTCAATCAGGAGGGCGCGCGCACGACCCCATCGGTCGTCGGCTTTGGTAAAGATGGTGACCGCCTCGTCGGCCAGGTGGCCAAGCGCCAGTCCGTGACCAACCCCGAGAACACCGTGTCCTCGGTCAAGCGCTTCATGGGCCGCAAGCTCAATGAAGTCACCGAAGAGACCAAGCGGGTCCCGTACACCATGTCGGAGACTCCGAGCCACGACGCGCGCATCACCGTGCGCGGCAAGCAGTACTCGCCGCCCGAGATCTCCGCGATGATCCTGGGGAAGCTGAAGCAGGCGGCAGAGGACTATCTCGGCGAGAAAGTCACCGACGCGGTCATCACCGTGCCGGCGTACTTCAACGACTCACAGCGCCAGGCCACCAAGGACGCCGGTCAAATCGCCGGCCTCACTGTCCTGCGCATCGTCAATGAACCGACCGCGGCGGCGCTCGCGTACGGCCTTGACCAGAAGAAGGACGAGACCATTGCGGTGTTCGACCTGGGCGGCGGCACGTTTGACATCTCGGTGCTCGAGGTGGGCGAGGGCGTGGTCGAAGTGAAGTCGACCAACGGCGATACCCATCTGGGCGGTGATGATTTCGACCAGCTCGTCGTCGAGTGGATGACGTCGGAGTTCAAGAAGTCCGACGGCATTGATCTCAGCAAGGACCGCATGGCGTTGCAGCGCCTGAAGGAGGCTGGCGAAAAGGCCAAGATCGAGCTGTCGTCGGTGATGGAGACCGAGATCAACCTGCCGTTTATAACGGCCGATGCCTCGGGCCCCAAGCACATGACGATGAAGCTGACGCGGGCGAAGCTCGAGTCGCTGGTCGAAGGCCTGGTGCAGCGGACGATTGGGCCGCTCAGGCAGGCGCTGGCCGATGCCGGTCTCAAGCCCTCCGACGTCGACGAAGTCGTACTCGTCGGCGGCTCCACCCGCATGCCGCGTGTGCAGCAGGTGGTGAAGGAGTACTTCGGCAAGGAACCGCACAAGGGCGTGAACCCGGACGAAGTGGTCGCCATCGGCGCCGCGATCCAGGGTGGCGTGCTGGCCGGCGACGTCAAGGACCTGTTGCTGCTCGATGTGACCCCGCTCTCGGTCGGCATCGAAACGCTGGGCGGTGTGATGACGGTGCTCATCCCGCGCAACACCACCATCCCGTCTAAGAAGAGCGAGATCTTCTCGACGGCGACCGACAGCCAGACGAGCGTGGAGGTGCACGTGCTGCAGGGCGAACGCTCGATGGCCGGCGACAACCGGACGCTGGGACGGTTTCACCTGACCGGTCTGCCGCCGGCGCCGCGCGGGCTGCCGCAGGTTGAAGTGAGCTTCGACATCGACGCGAACGGCATCGTGAGCGTGACGGCGAAGGACAAGGCGACCGGCAAGGAGCAGACCATCACCATCAGCGGCGCCAGTGGCCTGAACAAGGACGAAGTGAACCGCATGGTGAAGGAGGCCGAAGCCCAGGCCGCCGACGATGCGAAGAAGCGCGAGGAAGTGGAGGCCCGTAACAAGGCCGAAGCTGAAGCGCACCAGGCCGAGCAGGCCGCCAAGGCGGCGCAGAACGCGCCGAAGCCGGAAACCGCGGCCGCCGCCGCCAAAGACGGCGACGTCGTCGCCGACAAGGACGGCGACGTCGTGGACGCAGAGTTCGCGGAAACGCGGTAAGACTACGCCCTCTCGCCAGGCCGTCTGGGCGAGGGGGCGTTTCCTTTGGGTGGGCCGGGGCCTCGTGGTAAGCTGAGTGGCTATGTCAGAGACCGAAATCCCGCAGGCCACCGGCGACACCCCTGTGGATGAAGCGCCCATCGTTCACCCGAAGGCCACGCCGATCGAAAGCCGTTTCCTCTATGTCGACGTGTCGGCCCTGCGCGCCAAGCAGTTGCGCCGCGGCGCTCGCGTGCGCCTCGACGCCGAGACCCTGGACATGCTGCCGGCGTCGAAGCTGATCAAGCCGGAACGTGTTGCCATGGAAGAGGTTAAGCAGAACCTCGTCCAGTGGGATCTGCCCGACTTCAAGGTCGTCGTCGACCTCCGCTAGGACCTTCCACTCGCGCGCCCAGACGAGCAGCCCGGGGAACTGCCGGGCTCTCCTCCTCGTCTGTTTCAATTAGATGTTCAC